>JAPUEP010000263.1 GCA_027492515.1 Hyphomonadaceae bacterium | reverse complement strand
AGTCGCGGCGCAAGGGGAAGAAGCTATATTTTAATCAACCAAGTCACGATATGCACACCATGTTACATGCCCAAGCCATGGGAATATAACAATCATTGGCAAGAAAAAGAAAAATGCCGAAAATGCAACTGCAACCGAAATTACAAATGCCCATGACAACATTGCCGTTGGATTACGCATCACGGCTTCAACCGATGCCGCCATTGCGGTTAATGCGTCAACATCACGGTCAAATGCAAGTGGGATTGAAATTGCGGCAATTGAAAAGCCAAATAAAGCCAAAACAGTGCCAACCGCAGTTCCCAAAACACCCATGATTAGGCCGCGAATATCATTTAAAGCAAAGCTTATGAAATCCAATAAATTTAATGGCGCAGTTCCACCAATTGTTAGCGCATAAATCAAAAGCGCCATCAATGCCCATGTCAAAACCAATATAAGCAATGTAAAGCCAATAAAACCAACTTGTGATGGTGAATTAGGGCGCATATTCACGCTTCTAAGGCGTTTAACTTTGCCATCTTCTTCTAATTTACGCGAAATACCATAAATTAAAGTGGCAATAATTGGCCCAGTAAGCGCAAAAGCAGCATAAGCAGCAGGGATAAAGGCACTAAGCCCCATATTCCATAATATTGCCAAAATCGCCAATGAAACGCCAACAACAATGGCGCCAATTTTTAAACTTGGTTTTTGGGTAAGGCGGAATGCATCCCAGCCTTCTTTCATCCATTTCCAATGCGCATCGCGTTTAACACGGTTGATAAGATAACCGTTAACACGAAATTGATTATTCTCCATAGCCAATTTCATTTCATCCTCGCTTGAATAGTTTGTTTTTTTTTAGCATTGGCTCATTAGTTGCGCTGCGTTGTCAAGCATTTTTTTCGCAAAAACTAAGAAAATGCTTAAAAATGGGATATTTATTTATATTTCAACCAAAAGGTGTGAAAAATTTTATTAATTCTTAATAGCCATGGATAAATATAAGCTATGGAGAATTAAATGTGGTCCGCGACTTTTGAAACGCTAAACAATGAAATCTCAATACCGGGTGCAAAGAATGCAAGTTCTTTGCCTGACTTAATAGTTTTATTTTGCGATACTGATTTACTTGCAACTTCTACTATTCCACAAAAATTGCAACTTGCATTTCCAAAAGCAAAAGTCGTTGGCTGTTCTACTGGCACAAGTGTTGTTAATTCACACCTAAATGATAATGCAATAAGTGGGATTGCAATCGGTTTTGATAGTTCGCGTGTTGAAATTGCAAGCTGTGAAATAAATAGCGCAAAAGACAGTTTTAAAATTGGCACACAATTAGGGACTGAATTAAGGGGCCAAGATTTAGCCTGCGTATTCGTTTTATCTGATGGTCTTAATGTCAATGGTTCAGATATTGTGAACGGCATATTATCGGTAATTGGTTCAAAAATAAGTGTGTTTGGTGGTCTTGCAGGTGATGGTGCACGGTTTGAAAAAACAATTGTTATTGAAAACGGAAAGACGGTTGAAAATCGTGTAATTGCCCTTGGGCTTTATGGAAAAAAACTTGCGGTTTCACACGGATCTGATGGTGGGTGGCTTGATTATGGCGTTGAATGGGAAATCACCCAATCAGATGGCAATGTCATGTTGGAGCTTGATGGCAGAAATGCCTATGAAGCCTATAGTGAAAAACTTGGTGATAAAGCCAAAGACCTTCCAAGTTCTGGTCTTTTATATCCTTTGAAAATTTGGCACCCCGATTATAAGCAACATGATGTTGTAAGAACGCTTTTGTCGGTTGATAAAGAAAACGGAACTTTAACTTTCGCAGGGGATGTTCCAAAAGGTTGGCGTGCCGCTTTAATGTTTGGCAATAAGCCTGACTTAATATTAGGCGCACAATCTTCAACAATAAAAGCAATTGAAAATTTCAAAATCGCAAACCCAGGCGTAAGGCCAGATGCTTGTTTTATGGTTTCATGCGTTGGGCGGCGTCTTTTATTGGGTGATGATACAAAAACCGAAGTTGAAACAGTTTTAAGATTATTGCCAAAAGAAATTGGCTTTTTAGGGTTTTATGCTTATGGCGAAATTGCACCACATAAAATGACCAAACTTTGCAGCCTTCATAATCAAACCCTAACGCTTACATTAATCGGTGAAGCAAAATAATGTGGGAATTATATATAAAGCGTATTCAAGAGCAAGAATTTAACGGCCGCAAACGAACATTGTCGCAATATAAAGTTTTAATTGATGGTCAAGAAACCAATATAAAAGGCTATATGTGTGAACCAAATGGCCCAAGCTCTAATGATACAAAGGGTAATAGAATTGGGATTGGTAAATATGGTGTATCAACCCAATTTGGAAAATATGTATCAATTGACTTCAATGAAACCCCAATTGCGCAACCAAGCAAAATGCCAAGCTTTAGGCTTTTGGATACAGGAAATCGAAGCGATATTTTAATTCATACCGCACATACAAAAATTGATGATGGGGTTTCTGATTTATGGCTTTCATCAATTGGTTGCTTTAATCCAACAATGAAAATTCAAGCCAATCAGGAAATGGATTTTCAAGATACATGGGATAAAACAATTGAATTGATTGATAGTTTGAAAGCTTTTGAACCAAGTGTTTTTGAAGGTGAAAAGATAAATCAAATCATCCCAAATGCATTTGTAATTGTTGAAGATAATTTATAATTTTTGATATGTTTATTTGTAAAACAAATCATGTCATTTAATTTTTAAATAGGAATTTGGGAAGTTTCGGATGATTTTGGCGTCTATGGCATTGGGTTTTGCATTATTGGCTGATGATGAACACAAAGCATCAAATCCAGTGGCGCACGAAGAAAAGGCCGTCACCGCGCCAATTGCACAAAAAGTTGATTTTCCCGCTGCATCAAAACCGATTATCAATAATAGTCTTGAAAATCGCCCCAATATTGATCCGCAAATGTCGCAAAAGATTTTGCAAACTAATATGTCGCAATTGAATGAATTATTAAATGGGGATTTTTCGAATTTTTCACAAACTTTTTTTGCCCCTGAAATCGGGATTAAAGAAGAAGTTCCAAAAATATTCCTTTCAATAAAGAAGCTTGCAAATTCGGATGCATTAAAACCAAACATAAATCTTGAATATCATTTTGATGATGAAAATGGGCGAATTCTTCGTCAAAGAATTTGGCGATTAAGCGTTGATACAAATGAATTTGCAATTCGCGCCAAGCAATTTGAATTAAACCCGCTTGATAAAAATGATGTAAAATATATCGATAAATGCGATATTTTGTTTTCAAAACGTGGTTCGGGTTTTTCGGGGCGCTTAGAAAATGATTGCAAACACCCAAATGGCGATGGAAAATTTGCAAAACTTTTTGAAAGATATGAAATAGATAATAAGACTTTTGAAGTTACTGATCTTGCAATCGATGAAAATGGCAAGAAAGTTTTTGGCAATATTGATAATTTCCCTTCAGTTTATAAAAAATCACATTCATATTCTTGTTGGGCATCCTTTGGCTCAAAAGTTGCAAATGATATTAAACTTGCCGACCAAGGTGGTGAGGCTAAAATTGATTTAGTGGGTAAAAAATTTCGTATCAGACTTTCGGAAATTGAATGGCCTTATGGTGAAAACCGCCCATCCTTAACTTTATATCTTTTCACCAATAATGATAATTATGCCCAATTCTATACTTGGACGGAAATTGATGCGCCGCGAATTGCGCTTGCTTATAATGAATATCAGGCAAGTTGCACACGCCAATGATTGAACCAAACCAATGGATTGGCGGGGCGGTGGTTCGCGGGCGGCAATTATCAACACATCATGAGTTTGAAATCAATGAAGTAACTTCACAGGCGCGCGTATATAAACAAGAATTACATAAATTCTTTCGCACCCATTTTCCAGTTCGCCCAAAATGGGGTGAATTTGAAGTTGATATAAAAATCCACCTTAACCCAAACTTCCCGCAAATCGATGTTGATAATGTCGCCAAGGCGGTTTTGGATGGAATAAAGGGGCATGTTTTCTTTGATGATAGTCAAATTATGCGTCTTTTGGTCGAAAAATTGCCAAGTGAAGGTGAAAAATTAAATATAATTGTTCGTAAACGCGAATAATTATTTACATAAAGTGTCCCAAAATAAACCAGAATTTTAACATTTTACGCTAAAACCACTATAAATAAGGGGCAAAAGCCCAAAACAACCAAAAATATGGTTAAGTGGTGGTAAATATGAGTAAGACGGTATTAATCGTTGATGACGATCCGGCACAACGTCGCCTTTTGCAGGCCGCAGTTGAACGCCAAGGCTTTGCAACCCGCATGGCAGAAGATGGCGAACAAGCCATTGCACAGGCTGCCGACCCTGCGGTTGATGTAATGCTTTTGGACTTAATAATGCCGGGGGTTTCGGGCATGGAAGCATTGGCACAAATTCGCCAAAAGCGCGAAGATTTACCCGTTGTTGTTTTAACCGCATCAGGCGGCATTGATACTGTTGTTAAGGCAATGCAGGCGGGGGCAAATGATTTCTTTGTAAAACCTGCAAGCCCTGAACGGGTTTTGGTTTCCATTCGAAATGCGCTTAAAGTTGGGGAATTAACCACCGAAGTGCGCCGCCTTAAAAAACGCTCAACAGGTTCTTTGACTTTTGCGGAAATGGTTGGCGCATCGCCAAGCATGAAACAAGTTATGCGCCTTGGGCAGCGCGCGGCGGCAACCAATATTCCTGTTCTTATTTTGGGTGAATCAGGTGTTGGTAAAGAAGTTATTGCGCGCGCAATTCATGGCGAATCTGAACGATCGCATAAGCCAATTATTACGGTGAATTGCGGTGCAATCCCTGAAAATTTGGTTGAATCAATTTTGTTTGGTCACGAAAAAGGTTCATTCACTGGCGCAAATGATCGCCATTTGGGTAAATTCCAAGAGGCCGATGGTGGCACACTTTTCCTTGATGAAGTTGGTGAATTACCGCTTGATATGCAGGTTAAATTGCTTCGTGCCTTACAGGAAAGTGAAGTTGACCCAATCGGTTCAAAACGCCCAATTAAAGTTGATGTTCGCATTGTTGCGGCAACAAACAAAGATTTGGCGCGCCTTGTTCAAGAAGGGCGTTTCCGTGAAGATTTATTCTATCGCTTGAATGTTTTCCCAATCGATGCACCACCATTGCGCGATCGCAAAGAAGATATTCCAGCGCTTTCAAAACATT
>JAPUEP010000262.1 GCA_027492515.1 Hyphomonadaceae bacterium | reverse complement strand
GATAAAAGGGCCGGTTATTTTTGCGGCATCTGGCATCACAAACGGCACTTTGTTGCGCGGTGTTCATATGCGCAATGGTGGTTATGAAACCCAATCAATGCTTTTAAATTCTGAAACCAGAAAAACGCAAAGGGTAAAAACTTTGCGCCCATTAGATAATTAAAATGCAAAAAAAGCGCGGCATTTTTGGTTCTGCCTTACAAAGAAATTGGCAATTAACAGAATTTGACGCGCAAATAATTCAAGAATTTATGCGAACAGGGCTTGATGTTCTAAGTTCGCAAATTTTGATTAATCGCGGCGCACGAATTGATGAAGTTCCTGATATTCTTGAACCCAAATTAAAAACCCAAATGCCCGACCCCAATTGCCTTAAAGGTATGGAAGGGGCGGTAAATGCCATTATTGATGCAATAAATACCAAAAAGCGGATTGTTATTTTTGCCGATTATGATGTGGATGGTGCAACATCAGCCGCCATTTTGCTTAGTTTGTTTGAAAAACTAAATGCCAATGTCGAAGTTTTTGTTCCAGATAGAATAAAAGATGGCTATGGCCCAAACCCGCAATTGATGCGCTCAATCAAAGAAAGCGGTTGCGAGGTTTTGATAACGGTTGATTGCGGTGCAGCGGCCTATGAAGCTTTGCAGGCCGCCGACGAAATCGGCCTGCCTACAATTGTTTTTGACCACCATTTGATGGAGGAGACCGCACCACCTGCCTTGGCGTTGGTAAACCCCAACCAATTTGGCGATAATTCAGGTCTAGGCCATCTAACCGCCGCAGGTGTATGTTTTATGGCGGTGGTGGCGATTAATCGTGAATTGAAAAATCGCGGTATTGAAACCAATTTTAACCCCATTGATATTCTTGATTTAGCGGCATTGGGCACTGTTTGTGATGTTGCGCCATTGCGTGGTCTAAACCGCGTAATTGTTGCGCAGGGGCAAAAGATAATTTCAAAATTATCGCGCATCGGCATTGCCAAACTTGCCCAAGTTTCTGGCCTAAAAAAAGCCAATAATGTCTTTGCGCTTTCATGGGTTTTGGGGCCACGGCTTAATGCGGGGGGGCGGATTGGTAATTCACGTTTTGCCACCGAAATTCTTACCACAAATGATGAAACCCGCGCCCATGAACTTGCCCTTATTTTAGAGCAATTAAATCAAGAACGCCGCGCAATTGAACAAAGCGTCCTTGAAGAAGCAATTGCAATGGTTCAAAATACCAATCAAGACCAAAGTGACTTGATTTTAGTTGGCAAACAAGGTTGGCACCCCGGAATTATCGGGATTGTCGCGGGAAGGCTAAAGGAGAGGTTTTCACGGCCATCAATTGTTCTTGGTTCAATTGACGAAGATGATAAAATTGCCAAAGGCTCTGGGCGCTCAATAGATGGCGTCAATCTTGGCGGGCTTATAAAAGAAGCGGTAAATCGTGAAATTCTTTTATCGGGCGGTGGTCATAAAATGGCGGCGGGGCTTTCGTGTGAATTTTCAAAAATTGATGAAATCCGTGAAAAGCTAAATCAATTATTACAGACTAATGAAATCGCGGCAATTGAGAATCAAAATTATATGATTGATGCTATTATTTCGCTTGGCGCAATCAATATTGATTTGGTTGATAGACTTGATAAGCTTTCCCCATTCGGCGCAGGGTGGGATGAACCAAGATTTTTGCTGCAAAATATCAGGATTGCAAAATTTGATTATATAAATGGTGGACATTTGCGTCTTTTTATCAAAGATGAAAATGATAATTCAATAAATGCAATATGTTTTGGCGCAAGTGGTGCAAAATTGGGCGAAATATTGGTTTCAAAACAAAAAATAGATTTAATTGTTCGCTTCAAACGTGATGATTTTAGGGTCGGTAATAGTGTTTCAACTGAAATTATTGACGCTTCATATGCAGTAGAAGCATAAAACCCCCTTGCGCGAAACTAATTGCCTGTTTATAGAGCGCTCCTCGACGGCAAATTGAATGATTTGCTTGTTTGTGGCTCCTTCGTCTATCGGTTAGGACATCTGATTTTCAATCAGGAAAGACGGGTTCGATTCCCGTAGGAGCTGCCACTTTTTCCCATTAAAATTTAAACATTAAAACCTAAGGTTGTTTCTTTGGGTTGTTTTTGCCTGTTTGTCACAAATCTGTCATAAAAATTTGCCGAAATTTTGTGCAGAAAATTCTCTTAATCCTTATTTGCAAAGGCTTTTTTACGGCGAGTGTAAAATTGTCATAACAAATTTAGATTTTATTTGACCAATCCAAATTCGGTGATAACTTCAACTTATCAGTGAGTAAGAGGGGATAATTCGCCACTGATAAGAAGCGCATCAAAAAACTAAGGTTTTGAAATGTATTCGAATTTGCTGCTTTGGTTTCCAAAACAGTAAGAGGCATAATAGATGGGGGCATAAATGGCAGACCATGAAGTAAATGACGACGTAAAAACGTTGCACTCAATGGGCTATGCGCAGGAATTAGCGCGCACGATGGGGCAATTTTCAAATTTTGCAATTTCTTTTTCAATTATTTGTATTCTGTCTGGCGGTATAAACTCGCTTGCACAGGGTACATCAGGGGCAGGCGGTGCTGCGCTTTCAATCGGTTGGATTGTTGGCGGCGCATGTGCATTGCTTTTCTCTTTGGGTATGGCGCAGATTGCGTCTGCTTTCCCAACGGCGGGTGGTCTTTATCACTGGTCATCAATTCTTGGTGGTCGTGGTTGGGGCTGGGCTACGGCGTGGTTTAACCTTATTGGTTTGATTACGGTTTTGGCGGCAATTAACGTTGGTACTTATTCATTCTTTAACGGCGCATTTGGTGCGGCTGTTGGAATTCAAGCACCTGCTGATGGCGCGCCATTCTATGCAACAACCCAATTCTGGTTTGTGGCAATAATGACCGCAACCCATGCGTTGATTAATCACCTTGGTATCAAACTAACTACAAAACTTACTGACTTATCTGGTTATTTGATTTTGGGTGGTGCGGTTTTGCTTGCTGGTACATTATTCTATTATGCAGGTAATGACCCAGGTGAAGTTCGTGATTTTTCACGCCTAACTTCATTCCATAATTATTCGGGTGCAGCGGGCGGCGATGTATGGCCTGAAACCAAAAGCATGTTGATGATTTTTGGTCTTGGTCTATTGCTTCCGATTTATACTTTGACTGGTTATGATGCATCTGCGCACACTTCAGAAGAAACAATTGATGCGGCAAAACGCGTTCCAAAAGGCATTATTCATGCTGTTTTCTGGGCGTCTTTATTTGCTTTAATTTTCTCTTGCGCTTTTGTTTTGGCAATTCCAAATATGGATGATGCAGCGGCACAAGGTTGGAATGTATTCTTCTATGTGATGGATAAACAAGTTCCAAATGGTCTTAAAGAATTATTGTATGCCATTATTTTTGTTGCACAATATCTTTGCGGCCTTGCAACTGTTACCTCTATTTCGCGTATGATTTTTGCATTTGCACGTGATAAAGGTTTGCCTTTCTCAGCTAAATTGGCGAAGGTTGATCCTAAATGGCGCTCACCTGTTGCGGCAACTTGGGTTGGTGCTGGCTTGTCTGTAATTTTCGTTGCATGGGCTGATGCTTATTCTGTTGCGGTTGCGGTTACTTCAATCACACTTTATTTGTCATATTGTATGCCAATTGCGGCGGGTCTTTTTGCCTATAATAAATCATGGAAAAAATTCGGCCCATTTGATTTGGGTCCAAAATTCCAGATTGTTGCCGTGCTTTGTATGGTGATTGCGGCTGTGATTTTCTATATTGGTGTTCAACCGCCAAATGACAAAGCGCTTATGTTCATGGGTGTAATCATTGTTGTTACGCTTGCACTTTGGTTTGGCCTTGAAAGCCGCCGCTTCAAAGGCCCACCAGTTGGCGCAGACATTGAAGCACGTCAAAAAGCAATCGAAGAAGCCGAAAAAGCACTTCACAAAGCTTTGGACTAATTAAAATTCAAAATGCCGCATTGTAATTTATACAATGCGGCATTTTTATATAATAAACAAAAAAAGAGGAAAAAATGGCACGCCCGATTATAAAAAACGCCCAAGATGCGATTGATTACGTAGTTCAAAATAATATTGATAATGTGAAACTTGGAATCTTTGATGTCGATGGTGTGTGTCGCGGTAAATATCTTAACCGTGATAAATTTATTTCAGCCGTAAAAAATGGCTTTGCATTTTGCGATGTGGTTTTGGGTTGGGATAGTAATGACCAATTATATGATAATGTGAAATTCACTGGCTGGCATACGGCATATCCCGATGCACCTGCGCGAATTGACCCAACAACAATGCGTCTTTTGCCTGATGAAGGTAATATTCCATTTTTCATCGGTGAATTTGCCGATAAGGCCGAACCACTTTGCCCGCGCGGCATTTTAAAACGCGTTCTTAAAAAAGCCGATGATATGGGGCTTAAGGCAACAGCCGCAGCAGAATTTGAATTTTTTGTATTTGAAGAAACTCCGGATTCAGTTCGTGAAAAGAATTATAAGAATTTAAAATCACTTACACCGGGTTATTTTGGTTATTCGGTTTTACGCTCTGGTGTGCATTCTGGCCTTTATCATGATCTTCTTGAAATGTGCCGCGATATGGACATGGAAATAGAGGGTTTGCACACTGAAACTGGGCCCGGCGTATTAGAAGCTGCGATTAAATATGACGAAGCATTGGCAGCCGCCGACAAAGCCGCATTATTCAAAACATTCACCAAAATAATGATGCAACAACGCGGCCTTATGGCAACTTTCATGGCACGTTGGTCTAATGATTGGCCGGGGCAATCGGGGCATTTGCACATGTCACTTGCCAAAAAAGACGGGGAGAGTGTGTTCTTTGACGAAAGCAAGGAATATGGAATGTCGGATACGATGCGCCATTTCGTTGGTGGTCAACAAAAATTATTGCCCGATATTTTGGCAATGATTTCGCCAACCGTAAATTCATATACACGCCTTGTACCTGGCCTTTGGGCGCCAACTTCGGCAACATGGGGTTATGAAAACCGCACAACGGCATTGCGTGTTATTGGCGGTAATCCAAAATCACAAAGGGTCGAAGTTCGTATTGCTGCGGCTGATATAAATCCATATATCGCAATCGCCGCTGTGCTTGGGGCAGGGCTATGGGGTATTGAAAATAAAATCGAGCCAGAGGCTGCGATGGTTGGCAATGCATATGCATATGAAGAGAAAAATCCTGCACGC
>JAPUEP010000261.1:36641-36897 GCA_027492515.1 Hyphomonadaceae bacterium | reverse complement strand
ACCCCTTACAAGCTTAATCATAGCTTCTACGTTGGCAATTGGGGTTTGGGGCACCACACCATGCCCAAGGTTGAAAATATGCGGCCCAAGGCGCGCACAATCCAAAATATGCTTTACAGATTTTTCAAGATATTCACCGCCAGCCACAAGTGCAAACGGATCAAGATTTCCTTGAAGACAAATTTCATTACCAATTTCTTCGCGGGTTTTGAAAATATCACATGAAATATCCATTCCAACCGCATTAACGCCAGTT
>JAPUEP010000261.1:24065-36631 GCA_027492515.1 Hyphomonadaceae bacterium | reverse complement strand
AATCTATGTGATGCGCCGCGTGGAAAACCAATTATCTTTGCATCGGGATTTAATTCTTTTAATTTTGCAACCAATTTTTTTGTTGGTGCAATGACCCATTCATTAAAAGTTAAATCTGATAAATCTTCTGCCCATGATTCAAAAATTTGCACCGCATTTGCGCCCGCTTTTAATTGTGCATCAAGGTGAATTGCCAAGGCTTCAATTAAAATATCAAAAAGTTCGGTCATGAATTGTGGATTTTGATAGGCAAAGCATTTTGCATCATCGCGATTTCCACCTTTTCCCTGAATTATATAAGTTGCCAATGTCCAAGGTGCGCCGCAAAAACCCAAAAGTGCCTGTTCACTATTAAGTTTTTCTTTTACACGTCCCAAGGCTTCATAAACTGGATTAAGGCGGGTTGTGATTTTGCTTAAATCTAATTTTTTTAATTCACTTAATTCACGAATAGGCTCAAGGATTGGGCCAATGCCTTCTTTGAAGTCAACAAATTGACCCATTGCATGTGGAATTACCAAAATATCAGAAAAGATAATTGCCGCATCAATATCATAACGTCTTAAAGGCTGTAATGTTGCCTCTGCTGCTGCGGCTGGTGCATAACAAAAATCAAGGAAACTTTTGTTTCTTGCCCTTAATTCCTTATATTCAGGAAGGTGACGTCCTGCTTGACGCATCATCCAAATAGGAATTCTTTCTTCCTTTTTTCCTTCAATGGTTCGAATAATTAAAGGCTTATTTTGGTTTTCCAATTTAAATCTTTCTATATAAATTAAGGAAGTAGTAATGTTTTAGTAAGGTGGATAGATTTTTAAATCGGCAAACCTACTAACACATTGTTCACATCTTTCAAAACTTTCCCACAGCTTATTCAACATGGTGCGACAATAAATTCCATAAATTCAGATTATATTCTTGATTTTCAATTTCTGTGGATAAAAAATTAACAAAATTAACCAAAACCACAGGCTGTGACTCAATTGTGGAAAACTTTATTTTGCCTGTGTAAAATATGGTTAAAATTTATTGTTAATTATTTATTTACCAACAATTTTCACAACTTATTAACAGCTATTAATAAATTATTAACATACACTTTTTTACGTGCCCGAATTGCTTGATTTGGCTTAATCAAACAATTAAAGCCAATTAAAGGGAAATAGGGGTAAAAATGGCGAATTCGATTTTTGTAAATGTTCATTTGGTTTCGGATTCGACCGGTGAAACTTTGAATACAATTTTGCGCGCTGTTTCGCCGCTTTTTGATGGAATAAGTGTTCTTGAACGCTCTTATTATCTTGTTCGTTCGCGCCGCCAATTGGATAAGGTTTTAGAGGAAATAGAAAGCCGCCCTGGAATTGTTATTTTTACAATTGCATCCCAAGAATTACGCGAAGTTTTAGAGGAAAAATGCCATAATCTTGGAATTCCCGCTATGGCATTATTAGATGGGGCATTAAACTTTTTCTCACGCCATTTGGGAATTGCGCCAAGTGTTAAAACGGGCTCTAAGCAAAGCCTTGATGAAAATTATTTCCGCCGAATTGAAGCTATAAATTACACACTTGCCCATGATGATGGTCAGATGGTGCATGAATATAATGATGCTGATATTGTTTTGGTTGGTGTAAGCCGAACATCAAAAACCCCAACATCTATTTACCTTGCCAATCGCGGCTATAAAACTGCAAATTACCCGCTTGTTTATGGTGGCCCAATTCCACAGGCCTTATTGGAATTAAAAAAGCCGTTTGTTATTGGCCTTAAAGTTTCCCCAGATAGATTGATTGCAATAAGAACAAATCGCCTTTTAAGCCTTAATACCGAAGCCAATACAGAATATGTTGATGAAGATTCGGTTCGCGAAGAAGTTGTTTTTGCCAATCGCCTTTTTGAACGCCAAGGTTGGAATGTTATTGATGTTACGCGCCGTTCAATTGAAGAAACTGCGGCAACAATTTTAAATATGGTTGAAACAAGAAAGCGTGAAAATGCACAATAATAATGAAAAACCAAAAATAATTCTTGCCTCCCAAAGCTATATAAGACGCCAATTAATGGATAATGCGATGGTTGATTATATCGCAATTAATTCTGGCGTTGATGAAGAAATGGCAAAACTTTCTTTACGCCAAGAAGGTGTTGCACCCAAAGATCAAGCCCATGAATTGGCAAAATTAAAAGCGCAAAAATTATCGCAAAAACACCCAAATGATTTTATTATTGGCGCCGATCAAATGCTTTGTCTTGGCAATGAAGTTTTTGATAAAGCCCAAAGCATGGATGAAGCGCGTCAAAGATTGCAATATTTTCGTGGCAAAACCCATTATTTGCAAAATGCGGTGGTAATTTACCGAAATAATCAATTAATCTGGCGCCTTGATACTGCACCAAAATTAACAATGCGCGATTTTAGTGATGAATTTTTAGAAAATTATCTTGAAAATTGCGGTGATAAAATTCTTTCTTCTGTTGGTTGCTATCAATTAGAAGGTATGGGGCTTCAATTGTTTGAAAAAATTGAGGGTGATTATTTTGCCATTTTAGGCCTGCCAATGATAGAGACTTTGGCGTTTTTGCGCCAACATGATATGGTTAAAGCATGAGGAAAATTACCGCATCAACGCAACTTTATGGGATTTTTGGTAATCCCGCGCGCCATTCAAAATCACCAATTTTGCATAATGGATGGTTTAACGATTGTGGATTTGATGCAACCTATATTGCGTTTGAGCCTTTAATTGAAGAGTTTGAAATTGCCTTTTCTGGCCTTGTTGCGACGGGTCTTAGGGGCTGCAATATTACTGCGCCATTTAAAGAAAAGGCGGCAAAAATTTCAAATTTTAAAACTCATGACATTGAAATTATGGGCGCGGCTAATACAATTAAAATTGAAAATGCAAAAAGTCATGCTTTCAATACGGATGGGTATGGTTTAATCCTTGATTTGGATAGTCGCGCACAAAATTGGCGTGAAAATAATGAAAAGATTGCAATTATTGGCGCGGGCGGTGCGGCAAAGGGTGTGATTGATGCCTTTATAAAAAATGGCACAAAGCAATTCAATATAATTGCGCGCAATCAAGAAAAACTGGATGAAATTATCAATTGTTCAAAGAAACTTGAAAATGAAGCTTGCCAATTCAATGGAATCCTATGGGATGAAATTGAAAATGGCGTTAAGGGTTGCGGCCTTATTATAAATGCCACAACAATTGGGCTTAATAATGTTGGTGATTTGAAATTTGATTTATCAAAATCAAAATCCCAAGCAATAATTTATGATATGGTTTATCATCCATCGGAAACTTTATTTAGAAAAATGGCGCAAGATCAAAATCGTCAAAGCCTTAATGGAATTGGCATGCTGGTTGGTCAGGCGGTTTTGGCATTTGAAAAATGGTTTGATATTCGCCCTGATTTTGAAATTGGCTTAAAGCGGGTTTTAGAAAATGCTTAAAGTCGGGCTTACTGGTTCGATTGGAATGGGTAAATCGACTATTGGGTTGATGTTCAAAGACCTTGGGATTGGTATTTGGTCTGCCGATGATTGTGTTCACATTCTTTATAAAAAAAATGGTCGTGCAAATATTTTAATTCAAAAAGAATTTGGTGAAATAATTGATGAAAATGGTGACATAGACCGCAAACAATTAAGCGCAATTGTTATTGATGATAAAGCCGCACTAAAAAAACTTGAAAATATCGTTCACCCATTGGTCAAACAAAACCGCGAACAATTTATTGAAAATTCAAAAAATAATAATGCACCATATATAATTTTGGATATTCCATTATTGTTTGAAACCAATTCACAAAATGAATTTGATAAAATAATTGTGGTTGATTGTGATTTTGAAACCCAAAAACAAAGGGTTTTGGCGCGCCCAAATATGAATTTAGAAAAATTTGAGGCAATTATTTCAAAGCAAATGCCAAATTCAAAAAAGTCCGCATTGGCTGATTTTGTTATTGATACTTCGCAAAGCCTTGAAATGTGCCGAAATCGGGTTATTGAAATCGATATTGAATTAAAGAAATTGTCAAAAAATGCGTGAAATAGTATTCGATACCGAAACAACAGGACTTGACCCCGCTAATGGGGATAAGGTTGTGGAAATCGGGATGGTTGAATTAATTGATTATATTCCGACCGGCAGATATTTTCACAAATATATAAATCCAATGCGCGATATGCCGATTGAAGCCTTTAAAGTTCACGGTCTTTCAGCACAATTTTTGGCAGATTTCCCAACTTTTGGCGATCCTGAGATTTGCGATGCAATGCTTGAATTCATTGGCGATGCAAAATTAATTGCCCATAATGCTGAATTTGACCGTAAATTCTTAAATTATGAACTTGCCGCGCTTAATCTTCCAACAATTGAGTTTGAACGCTGCATTGATACAATTGTAATTGCAAAGAAGAAATTCCCAGGCGCCCCCGCTTCGTTGGATGCCTTATGTCGAAGGTTTGCCATTGATTTAAAAGACAGAAGCCTTCACGGCGCATTGCTTGACGCCAAATTATTGGCGGCGGTTTATCTTGAATTAATGGGTGGTCGTGAAAGAAGCTTTGGTTTTGAAAATGGCGCATCATCTTCACAAGATGTTTCGCAAAATAATTCATCAATGAATTTAAGAAAAATTGGCCCAAGACCAAAAAAAATTGCGCCGCTTCTTACAGAGCAAGAAATTGCGGCGCATGATGATTTTGTAAAAACTTTAGGTGATAAAGCTTTTTGGATTAACTAATTTTATGCATCAGCTTTTTGATTTTGCCCTTGGCGTTGTGCAAAATATAAAGATGCAAAATCCATTGGATCAACAAGCATTGGCGGGAAACCACCAGTTGATGAAACTTCTGCCATTAATTGACGTGCAAATGGGAATAGAATGCGTGGGCATTCAATAAGCAACATAGGCTCGATAGTTTCTTGATTTGCACCAGAAATTTGGAAAAGACCCGCATATACAAGTTCAATAACAAAAAGAACCTGATCTTCGCGTTCGCTTTTCGCATTAATTTTTAATTCAACTTCAAAAACAGATGGGTCTTCCATACCGCGTGCAGCAACATCCATTTGCAAGTCGATTTTTGGCTGTGGGCCATCGCGCAAAGAAGCAGGTGCATTTGGATTTTCAAAAGAAAGGTCTTTTGTATATTGTGCCAATACGCGTAATTGAGGGATATTTGGCATTTCGCCTGCCCCATTTGCAACTTCTTGCGTATTTTCTGTTTCGTCAGCCATTTTAAACTCCAAAATATAATTTGGGGCACGAGCTAGCTTATTTTTCACATATCTTCAAGGCCTGTGACATAAAGCCATGATTTTCAACGCATATCGCGCGCCTAATAGAGAAATTATGCTTAAATCTTGTTTATTTTTCTTTATCAGCCTTGTTTGCATAATCTTAAATCATTAGAATATATTATATTAGTCTGAATTTTGAATTGGATAATTAATTGGAAACGCTTTTTTTCGCTGTTGTTGCAATTTTAGTTTTGGGAAGGCTTTATCAAGTTTTGGGTCAAAACCACGACGCGCCAACAAGATTGAATGATAATTTTGTAAATGATCAGATTGCACCAAATGGCGGTGCTTTTGGTATAAATAATGGCGAAAACAAAAATATAAATATTTCCAATAGCATAGAAGTCAGCTTTACTAATAGTGAAGAGTTTTTGAAAGCTCAATGGGGCGAATTAGCGCCACAAATTATCGAATTAAAAAAACGCGAACCTTCTTTTGACCCAATGAAATTTAAAGAAACCAGTGCGCTTGCATATGATGCAATCATAAGTGCCTTTGGAAAAAATGATAAAAATACATTAAAAGATTTGGTTTCACCAAATGTTTTTGACGCTTTCAATATTTCAATGGAAGAGCGTGCTTCACAAGGACGTGGTGAAATTGATGTTGTAAAACTTTCAGAAGCAAAATTAATTTCAATCGAAATCAATGACCAAATTGCACAAATTGACGTTGAATTTAAAGCGACATTAAGTGCAATTGGCGAAGTACAACGCACAACCGATGAGATTTGGACGTTTGAGCGTAAAATTGGCTCTCGCTCTCCTGTTTGGATTCTTGTTGCGGTGGAACAAAAATGAAGAAAATAAATTTTTATTGTTTGGTTGCGCTATCATTTTTGGGTGCATGTGCAAGCGAAAACCAAGTTTCTAATGTTGAAGTTGTAACACCAAAAAATGTAAATAATTCAAGCGCTGCAGCAAATGAAAGCATGGCGGCTAATATACCGCCCAAAACAAATGTTATTATCCCACCACAGAATAATTTACCAACACCATTGCCACCTTTATCAAAGCCCGCAACAGGTGAAATTATTTTTGCGCCCTCAAGTTTTGTAAGTCTTCCAAATTGGGAAATTACCGACGTAAGTGCGGCACGAAAATCATTAATTAATTCATGTGCGGCGATTATTAAAAAATCGGCAAATAATTTCTTATCCGATAAAGCCCAATATGCAGGTCGTATTTCTGATTGGCTTGAAGTTTGTAATTTAGCCAAACAAAATGATATTTCTGACCGTGAATTTTTTGAAAATTATTTCCAAGCATGGGAAGTAAAAACAGAAAATTCCAATACTGGTCGCCTTACTTCATATTTTGAGCCTGTAATTTCGGGAAGCTTTACACCCGATAATATCAATTCAGAGGCTTTGTACGAAAAGCCAAAAGATTTGCTTACAATTGATCTTGGTGATTTTGACCCAAGTTTAAGGGCGAAAACCATTGTGGGCCGTATATCGGGTAATAATTTTATTCCATATTTAAAACGTGGCGATATTAATCCAACCAATACAAAGCCAATTTTTTATACCAATATTGGCGATGCCATAAGCCTTCAAATTCAAGGTTCTGGAAGAATTAATATGAATGATGGCAAGCAATATCGCGCCATATTCACCGCAACCAATGGGCAACCATTTTCATCACCTGCATCTGAATTAATCCGCCGTGGTATTATGGAATTAAGCCAAGCATCGGCGGGAAATGTAAAAAAATGGTTTGAAACCGCCGATCCAAAGCTTGCACGCGAAATTATTAATTCAAATCCACGCACGGTTTTTTATGAATTACAAGAATTAAAAGATCCAAATGTTGGACCAAAGGGTTCGCAAGGCGTGCCGCTTGTTGCCGGTGGTTCAATGGCGATTGATCCGTCATATCATGCTTATGGTGTTCCAATTTTTGTTTCTGCTTATTCGGGTCGTATTAAGGATACGCAAAATATTTCACGCCTTGTTATTACCCAAGATACAGGCGGTGCAATTAAAGGCCCAATACGCGGGGATTTATTCTGGGGAACAGGTGTTGAAGCGGGCCTTATGGCGGGAAAAGTCAATCATGATGCCAATTTTTGGGTAATATTGCCAAAGAAAATTGACCCAACGATTACAAACCCAAAACCGAAATCTGTTGCGGGAAAATAAATGGCGTCTAATGGGCAGAAAACACGTGTTTTAAGGCCAGAAGAAGCAAAATTATGGCATAAAATTGCAAAATCTACGCGCCCAATTTCAGGCAAAAGCCTTGTAGAAATTGAAAAGCAATTCGAAGAAGAAATTAAGAAATTTTCTGACGATAAAAAAATTCATGTTTCGGTAAATTATGAAAAATTTGTTCAAAAACGTTCGCTAATTGCAAAAACAGAATTAGAAATTGCCGATGCCAAAAATCATAAACGCGTAAGGCGCGGCAAATTAGAAATTGATGCAACCCTTGATTTACATGGCTTGAATCAAGAAATGGCGCAAACAAGGCTTATTGAATTTGTTCATTTGGCAATTGTGCGGCAATATCGAACCCTTTTGATTATTACTGGCAAAGGCAATATTTCAAAAGATGAACAGCATTTTGATTTATTAATTGCGCCGCGTGGCATATTACGAAAACGCCTTAAAGAATGGCTTCATACCCAATCAATCAAGCGCCATATTGCAGGTATAAGTGAGGCACATTTAAAACATGGTGGAAGCGGTGCATTTTATGTTCTTTTAAAAGCGCCGAATAAGAATTAGTCATTATAAACTAAAAGCGCCCGATAAATCGGGCGCTTTGTGACTTTACGTCATTTTACCGGGAGGGGAAACCGGATATAAGTGAAGTGAAAATCCGCAACTTTATCAAACACTCGCAATATTTGATAAAAATTCAAATCACTTACCTGCTGCAAATGTGCCACAATCAATAAACAAATGCAAGTAAAAAATAATTAATTTACAATTGTTGCATAAATAGCACAATCTTAGTGTTTCCCGATTGAACCTGGGCCTTTTGGTGTCTTAATCACAAAGAAAGATGCTTCTTTTTGTGGTGATGGTTTAATGTTCATCAGCTTTACAATGGTTGTACGTTTGCGATTATCAACAATTTGCCATTGCGAAAGGTGATTTGATGCATCAAAAGTCAATGTAAGTTCACCCTGCGCCTCATTCTTTTTATCACGAAGTGAAATCAGGGTTTGATTTTGCGCTTTTATTACATTGGTAATTTTTAATTCTTGGGCAATATTAAGATTTGATTTCAATAAAAAATACAATGGGTTAGAGCGTAATGGATAACGTTCAACCGTATTTAATTTCTTATCTAAAATCGCAATTCCACTTCCATCTGAAGTTAATAAAACAGGTGATGGTGCGTCATATTCAAAACGCATTTTGCCCGGCCTATCAAGCCAAAAACTGCCTGTAATGCTCGAATTATTGGCATTATATTGAACGAAGCGCCCTTCAATTTTATCAAGTGAATTGATTGAATTATTTGCCATTTGGATGGCGGAATTGCGCGCATCGCCACTTAGGGCAATTGCCTGATTATTTTGTGCGTATGTTGTGATTGAACCGAAAATTAATGCGCTAAAAATTGGTAATATGAAAATTCTTTTCATTTTAAAATCAATAATCCCTATGTTCGGGCAATAATACTTGGCGGCGACCAACATGGTCTGGTGCGGAAATCATTCCTTCACGTTCCATTCTGTCAACCAAATCTGCGGCCCGATTATATCCTAACTTTAATTGTCTTTGTAAAAATGATGTCGAAACTTTGCGGGTTTGTGACACAATATTTACAGCCTTATCAAACAATTCATCACCTGAATTAGCACCAAATGCACCATTCATTCCATTGTCAGAATCGCCTTCTTCATCAATATGCGAAGTTATATCTTCGAAATATTGTGGGCTACCTTGCGCTTTTAATGCGGCAACAATTTGGCGAACTTCATCATCTGATACAAATGGGCCGTGAAGGCGTGAAATTCGCCCGCCATTTGCCATGAATAGCAAATCCCCCTGCCCTAATAATTGTTCGGCGCCGCCCTCACCCAAGATTGTTCGGCTGTCGATTTTGGTTGTAACCATATAGGAAATACGGGTTGGGAAATTTGCTTTGATTGTGCCGGTGATTACGTCAACCGACGGTCTTTGGGTTGCGGTTATAAGATGAATACCAACCGCACGTGCCATTTGTGCAAGTCTTTGCACCGCACCTTCGATTTCTTTACCTGCAATCATCATTAAATCTGCCATCTCATCGATTACAACAACGATGAAAGGCATTGGTTTTAATTCTAATTGGCGGCTTTCAAATATTGGTTCGCCAGTTTCTCTATTCCAGCCAGTGCGTTCGATATGTTCGAAAGTTTCGCCTTTTCTTTGGGCTTCACGCGCACGTTCATTAAAGCCAGTAATATTACGCACGCCAACTTTTGACATTAATTTATAGCGATTTTCCATCTCGCGCACTGTCCATTTAAGTGCTGAAACCGCTTTTTTCGGATCAATTACCACGGGCGCCAAAAGGTGTGGAATATCATTATAGATTGATAATTCCACCATTTTTGGATCAATCATAATGAAACGACATTGTTCAGGTGTAAGACGATAAAGCAATGATAAAATCATCGCATTAATACCAACAGATTTACCAGAACCCGTTGTACCTGCAATTAGCAAGTGTGGCATTTTTGATAAATCAACAATTGATGGTTCCCCGCCAATGGTTTCACCCAATGCAAGCGGTAGATCATAACCACCATTTTCAAATTCGCGCGATGCCAATAATGTTCGCAAATAAACTGATTCACGGCGTGAATTTGGTAATTCAATACCAATTGCATTACGCCCCTTAACAACGGCAACACGGCACGAAACCGCCGCCATAGAACGTGCAATATCATCAGCAAGGCCAATTACGCGCGATGATTTAATGCCTGCCTCTGGTTCCAATTCATAAAGTGTTACAACTGGCCCTGGGCGAACATTTATAATCTCACCTTGCACCTTAAATTGATTTAAAACCGACATTAGCAAAAGCGCATTTTGACGAAGCGCCGCTTCATCATGTTGAATATTTCTTTGTGGTGGTTTTTTAAGAAATTCGAGGCGCGGTAATTCAAACCCTTCTGGGCGCTCCCACGGTAATTCAGGTTGTAATTCATCATTAACACGTGGGCTTGCCTTGGCCTTTTTCGGTAACTCGATGCCAATATTAATTTTTTTGCTTTGGATTGGCTTTTCTTCAAAATTTTGAACAATTTTTTGTGCAGGCTCTTGAATTGGCTTGCTGGCAACTTTGATTTTTTGGCCCATTTTCTTTTTTGGTTTTCCAAAACTATCAATCCAAACCCTAAAGCTTGAATAATAATATGTTGCTTCATCCCATGCCCCATCAAGGTCACGTGCCTTGAGGTTAAATGCAAAATATGCACAGATTAAAAATGCAAAGAATGAAATAAACCCGAATAAACCGCGCGCCCAATTTGCATGTTGGAAAAATAATGTAAAAGTTCCAAGCACTAAATCACCGATAATTCCACCAAAACCACTTGCCATTGGCCATTTTGCGGTTTGTGGCATCGCTGATAATGCTGCACCAGAAAATAAAATTGCCAATATTGCCATTATAAGGCGAAATTTTGGGCGCATTATTCGACTTGGGCCACTTAAAAGCGCAAAAACACAAATCCCAAAAATGGCAAGCATTAATAGATAACTATTAAGGCCGAAAAATTGCTGTAACAAATCCGAAGTTATCGCACCGCCTGTTCCAAACCAATTTGAAACTTTTTGCGATGTGGCAACATTAATGCTTGGATCTGTTGAATTATATGAAATATTGGCAATAAGGGCGCATAATGCCATCATTGCGATAATTGCAAGGCCAATATCACGCACTAATCTTTGACGCAGGTTTAAACTATTCCCAAAATTGTTATTTTGCTGGGGCATTGCTCTTGCCATTTTATTTTCCGTTCGAACTTTATATTCAATCTAAAACAACTTTGTGGTTTACACTCGGTTAAGATTGCGAAAATATCCGCATTTTTTATGGCAATAAATTGTTTTTTAGCGTATAAAATCTTTAATATGCCTAAAATCGAATTTGATGTTATTATTGCAGGTGGTGGACTAGTTGGTCTTTCATTGGCGCTTGCTTTGGAATCTGGCGGCTTAAAAGTTGCCGTGGTTGATAAATTAGAACCAGTTTCAATGCTTGATAAGAATTATGATGGCCGATCTTCGGCAATTGCCTATGCCAATATGCGCATGCTTGATATATTAGGCGTTAAGCAAGAAATTCTTGAAATCGGCAATATTCAAGAGATTTTGGTTTCTGATGGCCGCGTCCCCGATGGTGCGAAACATGGCGGCTCAATTGGTTTAACTTTGCATTTTGACCAAGGTGAAATTACCGATAGCGATGAGCCATTGGGTTATATGGTCGAAAATCGGCACATGCGCCTTGCACTTGATAAAGTTTGTCAAACTAAACCCAATATTGTTCGTTACACACCAAATATGGTTTCTGATTTTATTGAAAATGGCGCCTATGTTGATGCTATTTTGGATAATGGTACAAAAATATCGGCAAAACTTCTTGTTGGTTGTGATGGGCGCGGTTCGCAAATTCGAAAATCTGCAAAGATTAAAACCTATAAATTTGATTATTCGCAAACGGGTATTGTTACAACTGTTGCGTTTGATAGGCCGCATAATGACGTTGCATTTGAATATTTTCTTCCAACTGGCCCTTTTGCAATCTTGCCGCTTACCGAAAACCGCGCCTCTATTGTGTGGTCGGAGCCGCCAAAAAAAGCAATTGCAATGTCAAAACTTAATAAAGAAGATTTTGAAATTGAAATTCAAAAAAGATTTGGCGATTTTCTTGGAAAAGCGCATGTTATTGCCCCTGTTTTCACCTATCCGCTACAATTAGAATTGGCGTCCAAATGGTATGTGAAGCGTGTCGCACTTTGTGGCGATGCCGCGCATGGAATTCACCCCGTTGCGGGGCAAGGTTTTAATCTTGGTCTTAAAGATGTTGCCGCACTTGCCGAAGTTATTTTGGAAAGCCATTCACTTGGCCTTGATATTGGCGATGAAATTACTTTGGAAAAATATGCGGCGTGGCGCCGTACCGATACTATGATGGTTGCCGCTGCGTGTGATGCTTTTGTAAGATTATTTTCAAATGATTTTGCACCATTGCGCCTAATACGTAATATCGGCCTTGGCGTGGTTGACGCCGTTGG
>JAPUEP010000261.1:0-24055 GCA_027492515.1 Hyphomonadaceae bacterium | reverse complement strand
CATGCGGGCGGTGCAATTGGTGATTTACCAAAATTATTGCAAGGCATTCCGCTGTCTTAATTAATACTTGCAAATTTGTGCAAATTTGAATATTAATGGATATTATTGCCCGCTTGGTTCTCAAGATTGGGTTTTCCAAACAAAGTGAAAAAATATGTCAGATGAAATTGAAGGCACAAATGTGCCTGAGCAAAACGATGCGCCAGTTGTTGAAAAACGCAAACTAACATTAAAATTAAAAGCTGCGCCTGTTGAAGAAGCTGAAGCCATTAAAGAAGATGTTTCACGTGAAACAAATGAAACTATGGCAGAGGCTGCTAAATCTGTTGAAGAAGAAATTCAAAAAAATCCAAATTCTGTAACCCGCACTACGCTTCAAGAATTAAAAGCAAAAAAACCTGCTGAACTTGTTGCTATGGCAGAGGCATTGGAAATTGATGGTGCGGCATCTTTAAGAACCCAAGATTTGCTTTTTGCGATATTAAAAGCACAAGCAGAAAACGGCGCTGAAATTGGCGGCGGCGGTGTTCTTGAGGTTTTGCCTGATGGATTTGGTTTTTTAAGATCGCCTGAATCAAATTACCTACCTGGCCCAGATGATATTTATGTCAGCCCGATGCAAATTCGCCGTTTTGGCCTTCGCACCGGTGATACAGTTGACGGCCCTGTTCGCGCGCCGCAGCATGGTGAAAGATATTTTGCATTACACCGCGTTGATACAATTAATTTTGTTGACCCTGAAATTGCAAAACATAAAGTAAATTTCGACAATTTAACGCCGCTTTATCCAAATGAACGTTTCCGTATGGAATTGGATGATCCAACCATTAAGGATAAAACTGGGCGTGTAATTGATATTGTTTCGCCAATTGGTAAAGGTCAGCGTTCATTAATCGTTGCGCCGCCGCGTACTGGTAAAACTGTTATTTTGCAAAATATTGCCAAATCAATCGAAACCAACCACCCTGAATGCTATTTAATTGTTCTTTTGATTGATGAGCGTCCAGAAGAAGTGACCGACATGAAGCGTTCGGTTAAGGGTGAGGTTATTTCATCTACCTTTGATGAGCCTGCAACACGTCACGTTCAGGTTTCTGAAATGGTAATTGAAAAAGCAAAACGCCTTGCGGAGCATGGTCGTGATGTTGTTATTTTGCTTGATTCAATCACACGTTTGGGGCGTGCTTATAATACTGTTGTTCCTTCATCGGGTAAGGTTTTAACTGGTGGTGTTGATGCCAATGCGCTTCAACGTCCTAAGCGCTTCTTTGGTGCGGCGCGTAATCTTGAAGAAGGCGGCTCGCTAACAATTATTGCGACGGCGCTTATCGAAACTGGCTCAAGAATGGATGAAGTTATCTTTGAGGAATTCAAAGGTACAGGTAATAGTGAGGTTATTTTGGATCGCAAAGTAGCCGATAAACGCACATTCCCAGCTATTGACATTCTTAAATCTGGCACACGTAAAGAAGAATTATTGGTTCCAAAAGAATATTTGTCAAAAACTTATATGTTGCGTCGTATTCTTTCGCCAATGGGTACAATGGATGCGATGGAATTCTTGCTTGATAAATTAAAAGGCACGAAAAACAACGACGATTTCTTCCAAAGTATGAATACTTGATTTTAATAAATTGAAACTATGCTTAACTCCTCGTCAAAGTAAGGCGGGGAGGGAAGCATGAAAAAATCTCTTATTTTATTATGTTCAATCTTGGCACTTGGGTCTTGTACAAAAAAGAACCCAATTGATACACTTGAAGAAAAAACCAAATATTACCTCATGGGCGATGATGAAAGCCAAATTTCATTTCTTGGTTGGCCCAATATAAAAACAGATAAGCCAAGCTGTGAAGCCAGTGAGATGGGGCAAGGTTATAGGTTCAAAATCAAGGATGGTGTATTCTTCATTGAGAGCATAAGGCCAAGCGGCGTTGAAAAACATATAATTTCCTCTGTTGAATCTAGCGACGATAAAATTATTATCAAAGCAAAAAATAATGCCAACTTGCCTTTTAAACTAATTATTTCTAATATTAGCGATGAAAATGCCAATATTTCATTTGGCGGTGAAGCCGATTCACTTTTCGCCAGATGTATTCGCTAAAAAGGTTTTAAAATGAAAGTGCATATTGAAATTGATTTAACGCCAGAAGAAGCGCGAACCCTCGCCGGCCTTCCAAATTATGAACAAATGCACAAGGCATTTTTGAACGCTGCAAGTGGTAAAATTGAGAATTCAATGCAAACACTTGATGTTGAACCTATGATGAAGGCTTGGGCTGATTTTGGTGGCATGGCGCAGGATAGTTTTAATAATATGCTTAAGGCAGCAATTTCTGGTAGCAAAACTTTCGATTTTAACACTAATCCAAAATCTGATAGTAAAGAATAAATGACAAGTATTATCGCACCTG
The DNA here is from genome assembly GCA_027492515.1 of Hyphomonadaceae bacterium. Lineage (GTDB taxonomy): Bacteria > Pseudomonadota > Alphaproteobacteria > Caulobacterales > Aquidulcibacteraceae > Pseudaquidulcibacter. The sequence goes on along the minus strand of JAPUEP010000261.1, from coordinate 21,638 downwards.
CAAGTGGCACCGCAAAATCTGGTGTCATTGTTATTCGTGTATCTGGTGATAATTCAAAAAAATTAATTGAAAGCCTATGTAAAAAGCCATGTCCTAAACCACGTTATGCAAGTTTAAGGCAAATTTTTGATATTGATGGCAATGTAATTGATAATGCATTGGTTTTATTTTTCGAAGGCCCAAATTCCTTTACCGGCGAAGATATTGCCGAATTTCACATTCATGGTGGCCCAAGTGTTTTAGCGGCCTTTATGTCAGCGGCATTAAAAACAAATTTAGTTGAATTTGCAAAACCCGGTGAATTTTCAAAGCGCGCATTTCGAAATGGTAAAATGGATCTTACACAGGCAGAAGGTCTTGCAGATTTAATTGACGCAGAAACAGAAGCGCAAAGAAAACAAGCAATGCGCCAAATGCGCGGCGATCTGAAAAATCAGGCGCATATGTGGCGTGGCGAAATTGTTGATTGTCTTGCAGAAGCCGAAGCCTATATAGATTTTCCCGATGAAGATTTACCATCTGGTCTTAGTCATACTAATAGAAATCGGATATTAAATCTTTCAACTTCTTTGAAACAGCATTTGGAGAAATCAAAATCTGCACAAAAAATTCGTGATGGCCTTAATATTATTATTATTGGCGCGCCGAATGTTGGAAAATCTTCCTTTTTAAATTCAATATGTGGGCGCGAGGCGGCAATTGTTTCATCAATTGCAGGAACAACACGCGATATTGTTGAGGTTAGCTTTGTTCTTAGAAACAATCTTGTTTCAATTGCTGATACTGCAGGTTTAAGAGAGGCTAATGATATTATCGAGCAAGAGGGGATTAAACGTGCGCTTGAAAAATCACAAGAAGCAGATTTAATTTTTGGCCTCGCGAGCAATAAAGAAGAAGCCGAATTTATTAAAACCCACCTTAATGATGGTGATTATCTTATTTGGTCAAAATCTGATACGCGCGATAATAAATTAATTGGCACTATTGATTTAAACGACACAATTTCAGAAGTTGAAATAAGCTCTAAAAATCCAAATGATATTTCTTTGATTGAAGACATAATCATAAAGAAATGTGTTGCTACGTCTGAAAATCTGGAAATTGCGCCACTTACACGTATCAGGCATTATAATGCAATTGAAAGAACGATTGCCCATCTTGATAATGCGCTTTTGATTGATGATGAAAATCCAGAAATTGCCTGTGAAGAATTGCGAATGGCGGCGCGGGCATTGGGTGAATTTGTCGGTATTGTTGGTATTGAAGATATATATGACAGAATTTTTTCTAGTTTTTGTATAGGTAAATAAGTGTTTCACGTGAAACACTACTCGCACTACCGCCATTATAGCTCGACAATTTTAAAATATTAGTATATTTCGGCCTTGTTAAATCAGGGATATTTCAAGTGAAATTTGATGTTATTGTTGTTGGCGGTGGTCACGCTGGCGTAGAGGCGGCGTGTGCTTCTGCGCGTTTTGGCGCTAAAACTGCGCTTTTTACAATGGCTTTTGATAATATTGGGCAAATGTCTTGCAATCCTGCGATTGGTGGATTGGGCAAAGGGCATTTGGTTCGTGAAATTGATGCCCTTGATGGTATTATGGGTGTTGCAACCGATATGGGCGGCATACAATTTCGCACCCTTAATGCATCAAAAGGCCCTGCGGTGCGTGGCCCAAGGGCACAAGCCGACAGAAAATTATTCAAAAATGCGGTTCAAACACTTGTAAAAAATACCGACAATCTTGAAGTAATAGAAGAAACAATAGAAGAATTATTATTCAAAGACGGTAAAATTATTGGCCTTATTGATAGTAAAGGTAATAAATTTCTTTGTGGCGCCGTTGTAATTACAACAGGAACATTCTTAAAGGGTGTAATTCATTTAGGCCAAAAAACTTGGTCTGCGGGGCGTCTTGGTGAAAATCCATCAATAGGTTTGGCAAACTCACTTTATTCGCTTGGCTTAAGAATGGGGCGTTTAAAAACGGGAACACCTGCAAGACTTGATGGCAAAACAATTGATTGGTCGGCATGTGAGTTGCAACCGGGCGATAACCCGCCACAACCATTTTCTTTTTTAAATTCACAGATTACAAACCCACAAGTTCCATGTCATATTACTTGGACCAATGAAGAAACGCATAAGATTATTCGTGATAATAATCATCTTGCGGCGGTTAATAGTGGTGCAATAACCGGCCGCGGGCCAAGATATTGCCCATCAATTGAAGATAAGGTTAGAAGATTTTCAGACAAGGATAAACATCAAATCTTCCTTGAACCCGAGGGGCTTGATACGGATTCAATATATCCAAATGGCATTTCAACCTCTTTTCCAGAGGAAGTGCAAATTCAATTTTTAAGGTCAATTCGTGGCCTTGAAAAGGTTGAGGTTTATAAATGGGCATATGCAATTGAATATGATTATGTTGACCCAACCCAATTGGGCTTTGACTTGCAATTAAAAGATATCAAAAATCTTTATCTTGCGGGTCAAATTAATGGAACAACTGGCTATGAAGAGGCGGCGGCGCAAGGTCTTGTCGCTGGCCTTAATGCCGCGCGAAATTGCGCAAATATGGATGCCATAAGTTTTTCAAGATCCCAATCTTATATTGGCGTTCTTATTGATGATTTGATAACAAAGGGTGTTTCTGAACCCTATCGTATGTTTACATCGCGTGCCGAATATAGGCTTAGTTTGCGTTCTGATAATGCCGATCAAAGGCTAACACAATTAGGTATTGATGCGGGAATTGTAAAAAGTCATAGAGAAACAGTTTTCAATGCGAAAATGGAACAAATTAATAATTTAATGGATTTTGCCACTAATAATTATCTCACACCTAATGAAGCGCAAAAACTTAATCTTGCTGTTCGTCAGGACGGTAGAAGGCGTAATATAATTGAATTATTGACATTACCAAATGTAAGCCTTGATTTGCTAAAAGGTATTTATCCTGAATTAAATAATTATAATCCCGAAATTTTAGAACAATTGGAAATTGAATCTATTTATCATGGCTATATGGATAGGCAAAAAGCGGATATTGAAACTTTCACCAAAGACGAAAATGTTCGTATTCCCGATGCAATTGATTATTGGCAAGTTGGTGGCTTGTCGGCGGAACTTGCGGAACGACTTGCAAATACGCGTCCGCATACAATTGGTCAGGCCTCACGTATTGAAAGTATGACCCCAAGTGCTATTACGGCAATACTTGCACATCTAAATAAGAAGAAAAATAGGGATGCGGCATAATGAATGACAAAGATGCGTTCATTAGGGAATTTAATGTTTCACGTGAAACAATCGAAAAATTTGAAATATATGAAGCTCAATTAAAAAAATGGGCGCCAAAAATAAACCTTATTTCACTAAGTACAATTGATGATATTTGGGCGCGCCACTTTAATAATAGCGCACAAATTTTGAAGAAATTTGAAAAGCTTCCAAAAAGCATACTTGATTTTGGCACTGGTGAAGGGTTCCCTGGTGTTTTATTGGACATTTTCATTGCAAATGAAATTGAAGATTATAAAGTTACATTGGTTGATGAAAATCATAAAAGAATTTCATTCTTACGTGAAACAGCACGTGCAATGGGTCTTAGAATCGAAATATTACATTCAAAAGTTGAAGCATTAGTGCCACAAAAATATGAAATACTAACGGCACGTGCATTTGCGCCATTGGATAAATTATTGGACCTTTCGCATACTTATGCACAAGAAGGTGCAAGATTATTGTTTCCAAAGGGCAAAGATGTGAAAAATGAAATTGAAATTGCACAAAGAAAATGGAATTTTAATTTTGAAATTGAAGTTTTTGATAAAAATTCAGGCAGCTGCATTTTGGAAATATCGGAGTTAGAACGTGCAAAATAATAAGGCAAAACGGCCAAGAATTCTTGCAGTTGCAAACCAAAAAGGTGGGGTTGGTAAAACCACAACCACAATCAATCTTGGTACAGCGCTTGCAGCAATTGGCAAAAAAGTTTTGATTTTCGATATTGATGCACAGGGCAATGCATCAACTGGTCTTGGTATTCGCTCATCATCACGGCGCTTAACAACATATAATATTTTAATGGGTGATGCGACAATTGCCGAAACTGCGGTTCCCACTTTAATCCCTAATTTATCACTTGCCCCATCAAGTGTTGATATAGCGGGTGCGGAGATTGAATTGGCGCATATTTCAAACCGTGCCTTTAGGTTGCGCGACGCATTCCAAATGGCAAATGATGATGCAACTAATTATGATTATATAATAATTGATTGCCCGCCATCGCTTAATGTTGTTACGATAAATGCAATGACAGCGGCTGATGCATTGCTTGTTCCGCTACAATGTGAATTTTTCGCGCTTGAAGGCTTAACACAATTAATGCGCACTGTTGAATTGGTTAAATCAAGCCTTAATCCAAAATTGGAAATTCAAGGTCTTGTGCTTACAATGTATGATAATCGTAACAGATTATCCGAACAGGTGGCACAAGATGTAAGAAGCCATTTTGGTGATAAAGTATATAATACAGTTATCCCACGAAACGTTCGTGTATCCGAAGCACCATCACACGGAAAACCTGTTTTAATCTATGATCACAATAGCACTGGAAGCCGTGCTTATATAAAACTTGCAAGTGAATTAATCCAAAGAGAGCGGGAGTTGGCGGCATGAGCGAACAAAATACAAAACCAAATGCACGTGGCCTTGGACGTGGTCTATCCGCACTATTAGGCGATGCACCAGTTGAGCGTGCGGAAGAAACAAAAGTTGCAAGTCCAAAAGAATTGCCAATCGAGCTTTTGCGCCCAAATCCAAATCAGCCGCGCCGAACATTTGAACCAAATGAACTTGCGGCACTTGCCGAAACTATAAAGGCACATGGAATTGTGCAGCCAATTGTTATACGCGAAGAAGAATCAACCCCCGGCTATTATTCAATTATAGCAGGTGAGAGAAGGTGGCGTGCCGCACAAATTGCGGGGCTTCATAAAGTTCCTGTTGTCTTGCGTCAGTTTGATGATTTACAAACACTTCAGGTGGCAATTGTTGAAAACCTTCAGCGCCAAGATTTAAATGCAATTGAAGAAGCGATGGCTTTTGGTCAATTGATGGATAGGTTTGGCTATAATCAACAAAATATTGCTGATACAATTGGTAAAAGCCGCGCATATGTGGCAAATACTATAAGGCTTTTGGGGCTACCGCGCGAAGTTCAAGATTTGGTTATTAATGGCACTTTATCGGCGGGTCATGCCCGTGCCGCCTTGGCATCTCACGACCCATTAAATGCCGCCAAAGAAATGGTCAACAAAAAACTATCTGTACGCGAAGCGGAGGCATTAGTATCCAAAACACAAATCGAACGCGGAAAAGTTTCACGTGAAACATCACAATTTGATGCTGATGCACGTGCTCTTGCCGAAGATTTGTCAAATGTTCTTGGCCTTGCGGTTGAAATTAAGCATCGTGGTGATAAGGGTGGGAATTTACAAATTTCATATAATTCACTTGAACAATTAGATGAAATTTGCCGCAGATTATCCGGAAGTTTCTAATTACGGTTTGAAAGTGATTTTGAATATTCGCTTAGACGCATAATTAGGCGTTCGAAAATTTCTTCTTGTGGTAAATTTGTGGTTTTGCATTTTGCATCTGCAAGGATAATTTCGTGTAATGCGCGTTCGACTGCTTTGCGGTTCCAAATATTGGCTTGGCGAATTATAATATCTTGATCTTTCCAGAAAATCCCGCTGCGCTTATCTTTTACAATTTCTGTGGTAGTCCGACCATTAGCTACTTCTGAATATATAGTGTTTAATAGTAAACAGCGGCGCATCAATGCATTTAACATCGGAATGATTGCACTACCAGTTTTTAAAAGACGATTTGAAGCAATCAGACACACTTTTGAATTACCAACAAAAAGTGCGTTTACCATTTCATCAATACCGCTTTCGCGATTATTGACGTTTAGCGCTTCAATTGCATCAAGCCCTATTTCATTGCCTTTTCCAACATAAAGCGCAAGGTTTTCCATTTGCGCTATTAAAGAATTTGAATCATTGACCGTATCATTTAGAATTGCATCAATTGCATCTTTGTCGATAGAAACATTTTCAGATTGGGCTTTGGCTTTAATTATATTAATTAATTCAAGTTTTGTTGGTTCAAAAAGCCTTATGATTAGTGCGCTATCTGATTTTTCAAACGCCTGAACCAGTTTTGATTTATTATTAATGCTCGAAGAGAATATAAGTATTGCACCGCTTAATTCAATTTTTTTTGCATCAATATCACTTAATAGGGCGGATAATTTAGACGAAATTGAATCATTGCGTACGCGGATGATTGCAATAGAAGAATTACCAAAAAGACTTGCGGCGCAAACTGAATTTTCAAAACTGGCAAAATCACGGTTAATATCATCTTCGCTAAATCTATTGATATCACAATTTGGAAAATGCGCCTTATATATTCTTGAAGCTTCAATTATATGTTGTTCGCAAATGCCTGAATCAGGGCCATAAACCATGAAACATCGCGCGGGATTTGGTGATTTTAATTCCCGTAATGCTTCATCAATTTTCTTTAAAGCGACCATAGTTATTTATTATGCGATTTACGAAGAATTTCCAACCAAATCCTATCGCTAATCACATTTGATAATTTATCTTCTGCATCGGCGGCAAAGGCAACTTCACCATATGCATTACCAATAACGTCATATCCACTAGTTTCAGTAAAGCTGCCAGTAATTTTTGGCCCATTACCAAAGCCATCCAATTCATAATTTACATTAGAAGTAACAATGGTTCTTGTGGTAAATGAATCTTGCCCAAGGGCAGCGTTTGAATAAGTGTTCTTTATAGTGACTTTCAAAAATCTTGCGTTTGAACTTTCAGAATTACCAAATTTACGGTTTAATTGTTGCCCAACCAAATATCCAATACGACCATCAATTGGCTTTATATAAATTGCACCAAGACCGCTTTCACCATTCGCATATAAGGGTTGAAAGCCACATGCATTAAGGGGCAGGATGAAAGTAAGGGCAAAAAAGCCAATAAAAAATCGCTTGAAAATAGATGTAGGCATAAAATTAATCCGTAACGATATTAATAATTCGGTCTTTCACCAAAATAAATTTGCGGATATTTTTTCCCGCCAAATGAGATTTAACACCATTCGCGCTTTTGGCAATCACCTCTATTTCTTCTTGGCTAAGACCTTTTGGAACAGTGATTTCATCGCGTTTTTTGCCATTAATTTGAATTGGTAAAGTTACTTCATCACTTGTAATCAAGCGCGCATCAGCGATAGGCCATGCTGCTTTCATGCAATAATCTTCATTGCCAATTAATGTCCATAATTCTTCCGACATATGCGGCGCAAATGGCTGTAGCAATTTAAGGAAAATCACCAAGGCTTCGTGGCGCGCATTAATATCATTTTCTTCTTTTAAATCATCGAATTGACGCATTGTATTTAATAATTCATACAAATTCGCAATCGCCGCGTTGAATTTAAGTTGATCAATATAGATACTTACATTTGAAATAGCCTTATGCGCCGCCTTCATAATTTCCAATGCTTTGCCATCTAAACCATCAATTGAAATAGGTTTAATATTTGAAATGTCAGTGTTTGAAATATGATTATAAAATAAATTCCAAACCCTTGAAACAAAGCGTGACGCGCCCTCAATACCTGATTGTGACCATTCAAAATCCCTGTCTGGCGGTGAATCAGATAATACAAAGACACGCGCAACATCGGCACCATAATTTGCAACGATATTTTCAGGGTCAATTGTATTTTTCTTTGACTTGGACATTTTTTCGCTAGGGCCAATTTTGACCTTAACACCCGTTTCGGTAACGAAACAATCCTTGCCATTTATAGTAACATCCGAAGGATAAACCCAATCGCCAACTTCAGATTTAAAGGTTGCGTGTGTAACCATACCCTGTGTGAAAAGATGATTGAACGGCTCTTCAACATTAACATGACCAATTTTTTTCAATGCCCTTGAGAAGAAGCGTGAGTATAATAAATGCAATACTGCGTGTTCAATGCCGCCAATATAATGATCAACAGGCAAGAAATTATTGGCTTCTTCAACATCGGTTGGTGCATCAGGGTTTAGGCCGCAAAAACGTGCCCAATACCATGATGAATCAACAAAAGTATCCAAAGTATCAGTTTCACGAACCGCCGGCTTACCGCATTTAGGGCAATTGGTATGTTTCCATGTCGGATGCGCATCAAGCGGATTACCAGAACCCTCAAAACTTACATCTTCTGGTAATTCAATTGGAAGATTTTCAATTTTTTCTGGAACTGCGCCACATGAATCGCAATGAATGATTGGAATTGGGCAACCCCAATATCTTTGGCGCGAAACACCCCAATCACGAAGGCGGAAATTAATGGCGGCTTCACCGCGCCCCAATGCAACCATTTTATCAATTGCCGCACGTTTCCCGTCAACAATATTCATTCCATCTAAGAATTGTGAATTATAAATTGTGCCATCATCTGTATAGGCTTCGTTGCCAACACTAAATTCATTGGCATTTGCGTCATTTGGTAAGATTACAGGCGTAACATTCAAATCATATTTACGCGCAAAATCCAAATCACGTTGATCGTGCGCAGGGCAACCAAAAACCGCGCCTGTTCCGTAATCCATCAAAACAAAATTGGCAATCCAAACCGGAACTTTGCGGGTTTCATCAAACGGATGAATAACTTCAATACCAGTATTAATTCCGCGCTTTTCTTGGGTTTCTATTGCCTCGGCTGTAACCGCGCTTAGTCGGCAAGACTTATTAAATTCGGCAATTTCGTTGTTTTTTTCTTCTAATTCTTTTGCTAGTGGATGGTCGGCGGCAATTGCAACAAAACTTGCACCAAATAAAGTATCAGGGCGTGTTGTATAAACTTCAATTTGCTTTGCGCTTGATTTATCATTGACCGCAATATCAAATTTGAATTTCAAACCTTCAGAGCGCCCAATCCAATTGGTTTGCTGGCTAACCACACGCTCTGGCCATTTGTCTAAAGTTTTTAGGCCATCAATCAAATCATCCGCAAATTCAGTGATTTTAAAGAACCATTGACTTAATTCACGTTGCTCAACTAACGCGCCAGAGCGCCAACCACGACCATCAACCACCTGTTCATTTGCAAGAACGCATTCATCAACAGGATCCCAATTAACTTTGGAATTTTTGCGATAAACAAGGCCAAGATTAAACATCTCTGTGAAAATTCTTTGTTGATGTTTGTAATAATCTTTATTGCAGGTCGCTAATTCACGCGTCCAATCAATTGAAAGGCCAAGTTGTTTTAATTGTCCCTTCATGGTTTCAATATTTGAATAAGTCCAAATACCAGGGTGCTCCCCACGTTCACGCGCCGCATTTTCCGCAGGAAGGCCAAAGGCATCCCAACCCATTGGGTGCAAAACTTGATAACCTTCGGCATGTTTGCGGCGTGCGATAACATCGCCTAAAGCATAATTACGAACATGCCCCATATGAATGCGCCCCGATGGATAAGGGAACATTTCCAATACATATGATTTTTTTCTATTTTTATCGAATTTTCCGCATTCAAATAATTTTGCATCATCCCAACGTGCGCGTTGTTTTGCTTCGATAGCTTTTGCATCGAATTTCGCCGACATATTATTTTTGCTTGGGGAATTAATTTCGCTTGTCATAATTTTTCCTGCATACTCGTTATTATCTCATTTAGATTAAATCTGAATGAGATACTCGACTAATTTGTTTGTCGCATTTCTATCCAAAAACCGCAAAACACTTTTTGGGAAACGCTTTATAGGGCAGGTCAATAACAGCGAAATGAACATGCCCGCAAGAGCATTTCACATTTCATTGGAAGCGCAAAATTGCTCTTTCTTGCTTTATTTATTTGATTCGAGGGTTGCAATACGCAATTGACGCGCACGTGTCAAAATCGCATTTTCAATCTGCAAAGATGTGTCAGGATCAACACTTGCATCAACCCAATCATTGCCACTTTTAGTTTGGCGGAAAACTTGAACCGCAATACCATCTGCACGAAGGCGCGTATCAAGAATGAAAACTTGAATTTTAAATCTTTCATCAGGTTTTTCATTGCTTGAATGCCAATCAGTGATAAAGGTTCCACCAAAAGGATCCGCCGATAAAGTTGGCATAAAGTTCAAAGTATCAAGTGTAGCACGCCATAAAAAGCCGTTAACACCAATGCTTGCACCGCCGGGTTTTACACGCGCCTTGGTGACATTTTTGGTTTTAACCACATTAACATCATTATTAGATGCCTGTGTAGATTTAAGCTTATGTGCGCAAGCACTTACGGGGGCAATTAATGCCAAAATCATTAGGGATTTAAGCGCAGTATTGCGCATTGAACTTCTCCAACTTAAAAAAGACACGTGCTTATAGCATTATGGGTTAAATATGCCACAATGAAAAAGCAATTAAAGCAATATTTAGCTTTAGACAAGCCATCAGCTTTGGCAAGAAGCAATTGCCGCGATTTATATTAAAATTCATAGAGGTTGACTTAATTTTATAAAACCAGCGGGTAATATTAAACCAAATTAATGAATCAGTGTCATAAAAGCAACGATTTAGACAAAATGACGGATAAATCACCAGAATGAACATTTGTGAATGAAAAGCGCCTTGAAAAAACATATAATGAAATATAATTGTAACAATGCATATTTAGATTTGTATAAGTTTTGCTAAACTTTGCTTAATGTTTTGGTAGGATTATCGAGTTTAAGAATGTTGAAAGCTTATTAAAAGCTTGGTTTGGAATTATCGACGTGAAAAAGTTTGGATTAGTTTTGGTATCATTAGTATGCATGGGCGCTTCTTTTGCGTCTGGCGCTGCTTATGCTGATTCAAAACAAACAGTTACACGCTCTGCTGCGCCATGGTATGAAAGATTTACCTTTGGTTCTGAATTTGATTCCGGTGTTAATGCTTGGACGCCGCGCGGCGAATCTAAAGCAAGCCTTAAATTCAGCCCTAAGTCAAAATGGGGTGTAACTTTTGGCATGAAAGAGCAATCACAAAGACCAAATGATCTACAAAAAGGCCAAACAAGTGCTGGCGCATTCTATGATTTATCTAAAAATCTACGAATTGGCGGTCAAGTTGTGTTGCCACAAGATAATTTCTCACCTGTTGATCGCAACAAAAAAGATAAATCTGGCCCAAGTGTTAAAGTTGAATCTGCATTCCGCTTTTAATTTTTAAAACTTACGCCTGCAAATCCTTTTATTCCTATATTTTCTAATCTTTTTGCGGTTTTAATATTAATGCCGCCAAGTGCGATTATATTCGCCTTTGGAAAAAGTCTGCAGATGTTTGCAATTTTTATTGGCCCCAATGGCCTTGTTTTTGCGCTTGGGCTTTGCGAAAAAAAAGCAACCGAAAGCAAAATATAATCGGCATTTAGATTTATGGCGCGTTGAATTTCACGCAAATTATGTGCTGATGCGCTTATTTTAAAATTTTTATTTTTAAAATTAAGATAATTTTTTCGTGATGCAGGCAGGTGAATGCCTTTAATATTGTTTTTATTGGCGCTTTTTGTATCAATTGTTGCGAAAAACCGCTGTGGTTTTTTAAGGTTGGTAATTAATTTATCATCACCATAAGTTCGCGCTATAATCTCAATATAATTATTTAACCCCAAATCTAATTCCAAAGGATGTAAAGAACGTATGGGGTCGGTAAGAGCAAAAACTTTCAATTTGCGATTTCTGCTATATTGATATTTTGCAAATTCATTAATTTGTTTTATTAGCTCTTTCATGGAAAATGGTTTTAAAGAATTTGATAAAAGGCGCAATATGATTTTGGAAAAAATCAAAATTGCGGCGAAAAATTGTAATCGTGACGAAAATGAAATTACTTTAGTTGCGGCATGTAAAACCCAAACAAATGACATTGTTGAAAATGCAATAAATTTTGGTCAAAAAGTGTTTGGCGAAAACCGTGTTCAAGAAGCAATTCAACATTTTGCCAATAATAAACCAGATGATGTTCAAATTCGTTTAATTGGCCCATTACAATCAAATAAAGCACAGGAGGCAATACAATTATTCGACATTATCGAAACCCTTGATAGGCCAAGCCTTGTAAAAGAAATTGTAAAATTACGCGATAAAGGCATAAAAATTCCACAATTTTTGATACAAGTTAATATTGGTGAAGAGCCGCAAAAAGCAGGCGTCTTACCATCAGATTTTGATGATTTTCTAAAATCGCTAAGGAATGAATATGAAATTAATCCGATTGGCTTAATGTGTATTCCACCAAATGAAATGCCATCGGCGCCTTATTTTGCATTATTGGCAAAAATGGCAAAAGAAAATGGCCTAAGCCAATTATCAATGGGCATGAGTGGTGATTTTGAAACCGCAATTAAATTTGGCGCAACCCATATAAGAATTGGAACCGCGCTTTTTGGCGAACGTTAAGCCAAAATTTCAATTGCGCTATTTGTTGTTGCTATAGATAATAATTTTCGCAAATCTTCTATTTTTATTGCAACGCACCCCTCGGTTGGTTTGTAATTTTCATGTGCAATATGAAGGAAAATTGCCGAACCCATTTTGTCCACAATTGGGCTGTCATTATGCCCCAAAACCACGCAAATATCGTATAATTCATCTTTTCGCCAAAGATGTTCGGCGGAAACTGGATATGGGTGTGTAACAAATTTATTGTAATTTACATCGCCTGATGCATCACACCATCCAAAATTCTCTTCGATAGCGATTGTTTCAAAGGGTGAAACCGGCTTTTCGATTTTATCGGCGCGATAATAGACTTTGCGAATTGGCCATTTGCCAATTGGGGTTTTGCCATCGCCCTCACGTTTTAAAGATGCGTCAATCGTACCATTCTTTCCAAGGGCACATTTTATCCATTTTCCGTCAATTTTGATTTCACCCTTATTGGTTCCATCATCAGAAATTACTATAAAATTCATATTCTTCATCTTTATGGCTTTGCAAAATTTCAATTCTATATAATATTATAGCATGGCAAAGAAAAATAAAATCTTATTATTGGATTTTGATGAAATTCAAGGCAATGCAATCAGTGATTTCCTATTGGGATTAGGCGATTTTGAGCCGATGTTAAAAAACAGCTTTGATGATAAAATCAATGAAATAAGTAAATTATCACTTATAATTCAAAATCTAAATGACGAAAATTCCCAATTAGAAAGCGGGAAATATGAAATTCCAATTCTTACGGTTGAAAATAGAAACACGAAATCAAAATTTGCAAATCAAGAAATCATAAAAAGCCCATTCAGACTTCAGCAATTAGAAGTTAAAATTCGCGCCATACTGCGTCAGCGCGAGTTAAACGCCCTCGAAAATCTTTCAATTTTTGGCAATTCTTATGTTGCCGCGCGCCATGCATTGGTTGGTCAAAACGGTGAAGAATTAAAACTAACCGAAAAAGAGGTTGAGATAATTGCCTATTTAAACCAAGCGCGTCCAAATTGTGTTTCCCGCGAAGAATTATTGCGCGAAGTTTGGCGTTATAATGAAGGTGTTACAACCCACACACTTGAAACCCATATTTATAGATTGCGCCAAAAACTTGCCACGCTTTTGGGTGATAAAGAAGCCCTTGTAACCGATGAGGGTGGTTATAAATTAATTGGCTAATTCTCACCCAAATCATGAAGTAGGAATTTAAGGCCATCATTTACATCGGCGGCAATCGCACGTTTAAGGCCAAAATCATCGCCGCGTTTAAGTGCGCTTAATGCTTCTGCATGGTGATCTTCAACACCATTCATGCCCGAGACATCGGGATAGGCATGGCGCATAAAGGGGCCAAACCTTACCCATAAGGCCTCAATCATCGGCACTAAAACACTTGATCCACTGGCGCGATAAAGGTGGAAGTGGAAATCATGATTGCACGCCATATATTGGGCAACATCACCATTTTTTACGGCATGATTCATATTCTCATCGGCAATGCGCATTTTTTCAATTGTGCTTGCACTAATATTTTTAATCGCAATTCCCGCAGCCTCTGGTTCAAGAAGGGCGCGAACGCGTAATAATTCACGTATTTCGGTTTTTTTCAATTGCGGAACAGAAATGCGCCTCGTCGGGCCAATATGTAATGCATATTCAGCAGTTAAACGCCACACCGCATCACGAACAGGGGTTACAGAGCCGCCAAAACTTGATGCAAGATTTCTAAGGCTTAATGCCTGCCCAGGGGCAAGTTCGCCACGTGCTAATGATTGTCTAAGCTTTACATAAATTGATTCATGTAAAGGTGGTTTTATCTCTTCTATTTGTGGGTCTTCTTTTATCAATATACAAATCCGCCCAATTATGAATTGCAATGCAATTTATAATGTTATAACAAAAATCCCAGTTCTAATTTTATACTAAATAGCTTTTTAAATCATACAATAGCGAGTTTCAAAATTTCTAATCATTTAACACCAGTTTCAAGCATTTTGCCAAATTCTTGGTATCACAAAAGCGTCAATCGGCCTTTTGCGATTAATATTGCGCCAAAGAATGTGCAAAATTTTGATGTTGTGATTATTGGCGGTGGTTTAACGGGAATTGGTGCAGCTTTAAAACTGGAAAAAAACAATGTTAAAGTGGCTTTGATTGAGGCGCATGAAATCGGCGCTGGTGCATCGGGGCGAAATGGCGGCCTTGTATGTTCTGGCTATCGCCATGATCAATTATGGCTTGAAGAAAAAATGGGCAAAACTGCGGCCCATGAATTATGGGATATTTCCCAAAGCGCAAAAAAACATTTAGAAAATATATTATCAGAGAATAAAATTAATGCCGATTATGAAAAAGGTCTTTTATTTTGTGCGCATAATAAAAGAATGTTTGACTGGCTACAAAGCGATATGGCGCATTTGCAAAATCAATATTCCTATAATGATTTAGAAATTTTAGACGAAAATCAATGTAATCAAGCCATAAGCACAAATGATTATAAAGGCGGCGTTTTAGATAAGGGTGCAGGTCGCATTCACCCGCTAAAATTGCTTTATGGCATGGCGGAAGCTGCCATTAAAAGCGGCGCAATAATTTATGAAAAATGCCGCGCAATTGCGATTGAAGAAAATTCGAGTGGCGTAAAAATCATCCATGAAAATGGGTATATTAAGGCCAAAAACCTTCTTATTTGCGGCGATGGCTATCTTCATGGGATAAATCAAGAAGTCGAAGCCAAGGTATTACCTATTTCAAGCTTTGTTATTGCCACTGAAAAATTGGATTTTGATTTAATGCCAAAGGCCGTCGGCGCGATGGATACTAAATTCGTTGTAAATTATTTTCAAAAGACATTTGATAATCGTTTATTATTCGGCGGTGGTGAAAAATATACGCCAAATTGGCCAAAAGATATTGCAGGTTTTGTTCGTAAAAATCTTTTGAAAATCTATCCGCAATTGGAAAATGTGAAAATTGAACATTCATGGGGCGGTGCACTTGGCATAACGCCAACCCGCCTGCCATTTGTGCGCAAAATTGGCAAATCAATTTATTCTGCGTCAGGTTATTCGGGGCAGGGGGTTTTGCTTGCGCCTTTTTTTGGTGATATTTTGGGGCAGATGCTTTTGGGTGATGCCAAGAATTTTGAAATCCTGTCAAAAATGCCTGTTCCTGATTTCCCTGGTGGGCGAATGTTTCGCTTTCCGCTTCTTACCGCCGCAATGTCTTATTATTCAATATTGGATAAATTACCATGATAAATTTAAAAGACCCAAGCCTTCTTAAAACTAAATGCCTTATTGATGGGCAATGGATTGGCGATGAAACACATGATGTTACCAATCCTGCCAATGATGAAGTGATTGCAAAAGTCCCTGAATTTGGCGCAATTGAAACCCAAAAGGCAATTGATGCCGCCAATATTGCGCTTCAGGCATGGGGCAAATTGGCGGGTAAAGAAAGATCAATCATTTTGCGCAATTGGTTCAATCTAATCATGGCAAACCAAGATGATTTGGCGCTTATTCTTACCAGTGAACAAGGAAAGCCACTGGTAGAGGCCAAAGGCGAAATTGCATATGCCGCCAGTTTTATTGAATTTTTCGCCGAAGAAGCCAAAAGAATTTATGGCGAAACCATTCCTGCGCCAAACAAAGACGCAAGGATTATGGTTATCAAACAACCATTGGGCGTTGTTGCAGCAATAACGCCATGGAATTTCCCTGCGGCAATGATTACGCGCAAACTAGGCCCCGCTTTGGCATCTGGTTGCACGGTGGTTTGTAAACCTGCGGGCGAAACCCCATTAACAGCGCTTGCATTGGGTGAGCTTGCAATTCGTGCGGGAATTCCAAATGGTGTTATAAATATAATTTGCGGTAAGGCCTCTGAAATTGGTGGTGTTTTATGCCAAAGCCCAATTGTTCGCGGCCTGTCTTTTACTGGATCAACCGAAATTGGGCGGCTTTTGATGCGCCAATGTTCGGATACAATTAAAAAACTTGCGCTTGAACTTGGTGGCAATGCTGCATTCTTGGTTTTTGATGATGCCAATTTGGATGAGGCGGTGAATGGCGTTATGGCGTCAAAATTCCGCAATACTGGGCAAACCTGCGTTTGTGCCAATCGTATTTTGGTGCAGGCAAAAATTCACGATGAATTTGTCGAAAAACTAAAAACAAAGATTTCTACATTAAAAGTTGCCAATGGAATTGAAGATGGTGCAACCCAAGGCCCATTAATCGATGCAAAGGCAAAAGCAAAAGTAATGGCACATATTGATGATGCCAAATCAAAAGGTGCGCATATTATTTTGGGCGGCAAACCCCATGAATTAGGTGGTAATTTCTTTGAACCAACACTTTTAATTGGCGCAAATAATAAAATGGACGTGGCACACGAAGAAACCTTCGGCCCATTATGCCCAATCTTTAAATTTGAAACCGAAGAAGAAGGTATCGCAATGGCAAATGATACTGAATTTGGCCTTGCAAGTTATTTTTATGCCCGTGATTTAGGGCGCGTATTCCGTGTTGCCGAAAGTTTAGAGGCGGGAATTGTTGGCGTTAATTCGGGCCTAATTTCCAATGAGGTTGCGCCATTTGGCGGTATAAAACAATCAGGCCTTGGGCGTGAAGGAAGTCATCACGGTATCGAAGAATATACAGAGATGAAATATATTTATCTTGGTTTAAAATAAGGGCGGCGGCCGCATGATGCGGCCACGCCATAATCATTAAGCAATCATTTTAGCAGCAAGTTGAAGCATTGGGATAATATATGCCATTGTGATAAGGCTTGCCAAAACGAAACCAATGAAACGTGAAGTGTTTGAATATGTATTTTGCATTTTAATCTCCTGAATTAATTTTGATGCCGTGTAATGCATCCATAGTGTGTTAGTAAACCAATACACTATGGATGTCAACCCTTATATGCAAAATTTTTTGAAATATAATTTTTCGCGTTTTTGAGACATTTGCCGCAGCAAAATTTTTCTTTTTTCTTGCGAATAATCACGCATCTTGTATTAATATTCCAAAAAAGGGGGGAAAGTGCTTTGAAAATAGCAATTCTCAAAGAAATTAGAGATAATGAAAATCGCGTTGCTGCATCGCCTGACACTGTAAAAAAATTCGTGGCATTGGGGCATGATGTCATTGTCGAAACTGGCGCAGGAATTGGCGCATCAATTTCCGATGATTCATTCGTTCAAGCTGGCGCAACTATCGCAAAGGATAATAAAGCGGCATTAAAAGGTGCAAATCTTCTATTAAAAGTGCGCCGCCCAACTGATGCCGAATTGAAATTAGTTGAAAAGGGCGCAGGAATTGTCGCTTTCTTCACCCCCGCAAATGATAAAGCATTGATTGAAGCATGCGCAAAAGCGGGCGTTTTGGCATTCTCTACTGAATTTACCCCACGCATAACCCGCGCCCAATCTATGGACGCCCTATCATCACAGGCGAATTTGGCGGGTTATCGTTCGGTTATTGAGGCGGCAAATCTTTATGGGCGCTCTTTCCCAATGATGATGACTGCTGCGGGAACTGTGGCAGCTGCCAAGGCTTTTATTATGGGTGTTGGTGTTGCAGGCTTACAGGCAATTGCAACCGCAAGGCGTTTGGGTGCAATTGTTACGGCAACCGATGTTCGCCCAGCGACTAAAGAGCAAGTGCAATCACTTGGCGCAAAATTTGTGGCGGTTGAAGATGAAGAATTCAAAGCCGCCGAAACCGCCGCAGGTTATGCAAAACCTATGAGCGCCGAATATCAGGCAAAACAGGCCGAATTGGTAAAAGAACATATTGCCAAGCAAGATATCGTAATCACCACCGCATTAATTCCGGGCCGTGCAGCGCCAGTTTTGGTCACCGAGGAAATGGTTGCGGGAATGAAGGCAGGTTCGGTAATTATTGATATGGCGGTCGAAGCGGGCGGCAATTGCCCACTTTCAAAATCGGGTGAGATTGTTGAAACCAAAAATGGCGTGAAAATTCTTGGTTGTGCCAATCTTCCGGGGGCTTTGGCGGCGGATGCATCGGCGCTTTATGCAAAAAATCTATTAAATCTATTGCCCTTATTAACCGCAAAAGAAGGAAATGCATTCGCACCTGATTTTGACGATGATATTATAAAAGGCATGTTACTAACAAAAGATGGGGCAATTGTTCATCCATCATTACAGGGGGCATAAATGGAAGCGGTTGATCCTATTGTATTTCGCTTGGCGATTTTTGTGCTTGCAATTTTTGTGGGCTATTATGTGGTTTGGTCTGTTACCCCTGCGCTTCATACACCTTTGATGGCGGTGACAAATGCGATTTCATCGGTGGTTATTGTTGGCGCATTGGTTGCGGCGGCGGCAATTGGCATGAATGGTTCGGTTGATGGTTCAACATGGACATCGCGCATTATGGGCGCGGTCGCGGTTGCACTCGCGGCGGTAAACATATTTGGCGGCTTTTTGGTAACTGAACGTATGCTTTCCATGTATAAGAAAAAAGAAAAGCCAGCGAAAATTGAAGGGGGCGCAAAATGAACCCTTCATTAGCAGCATTATTCTATCTTGTTTCGGGCGTATTATTCATTCTTGCGCTTCGTGGTCTATCAAGTCCATCAACCTCACGCCAAGGCAATATGTTTGGCATGATTGGTATGGCAATCGCCATTGTAACAACGCTTTTATCAGTTCACCTTGATGGCGCAAATATTGGCCTTATTTTGGCGGGAACAATTGTTGGCGGTGGAATTGGTGCATATTTAGCGCGCAAAATCGCCATGACATCAATGCCGCAATTAGTTGCGGCCTTTCACTCGCTTGTTGGTCTTGCGGCAGTTTTAATCGCGGCGGCGGCAATTTATTCGCCCGAGGCGTTTCATATCGCAACTGATTTAGGTTTAAAAACCGCATCATGTATTGAAATTGGTTTGGGAACGGCAATTGGGGCAATTACTTTTACAGGTTCTTTAATCGCTTTTGCCAAGTTAAATGGTAATATGTCGGGTGCGCCAATAATTTTACCTGCACGGCATTTATTGAATGTTGCGCTTTTATTGGGTGTTTTTGCGCTTATTGGCGTGATGATTTCAACACATGGTAATGCGCATTGGGCGTTTTGGGGCATTGTGATTGCCTCACTTATATTGGGTGTTACGCTTATTATTCCAATTGGTGGCGCCGATATGCCTGTTGTGGTTTCAATGCTTAATTCCTATTCGGGTTGGGCGGCGGCGGCACTTGGCTTCACGCTTGAAAATAATGCGCTTATTATTACTGGGGCTTTGGTTGGTTCATCGGGTGCAATCCTTTCATATATTATGTGCAAAGGCATGAACCGCAGCTTTATAAGCGTTATCCTTGGCGGTTTTGGCGCAGCAGACGGCGCAGTCGCAGCAGGCGGCGCAAAAGAAGCCCGCCCAGTTAAACAAGGCAGCGCCGATGACGCAGCTTTCATAATGAAAAACGCCGAAAAAGTCATCATCGTTCCAGGTTATGGCATGGCAGTTGCCCAAGCCCAACATGCCCTAAAAGAAATGGCGGACAAATTAAAAGCCGAAGGCGTCGAAGTTTCATACGCAATCCACCCAGTGGCAGGGCGTATGCCGGGGCACATGAACGTGCTACTCGCGGAGGCGCAAGTTCCATATGATGAAGTTTTTGAACTTGAAGACATCAACACTGAATTTGGACAGGCCGATGTGGCATTCGTAATCGGTGCGAACGACGTAACCAACCCCGCCGCCAAAACCGACCCCGCATCACCAATTTTCGGCATGCCAATTTTGGATGTAGACAAGGCCAAAACCGTTTTATTCATCAAACGCGGCATGGGTTCAGGGTATGCAGGTGTTGAAAACGAACTTTTCTTCAGGCCAAATACAATGATGTTATTTGGTGATGCGAAGAAGGTGACGGAGAGCATTGTAAAAAGCCTATAGTTATATTTTTAGATTTTTTATTGAATTTGCAATAATAATTAAAATTATGATTATTTATTTCTAATATAGAAATCAATAATTTTTTAAAATTCAAAAGTAATATTTATGTCATAATGATTTATCTTTTGGTCTGAGCGACTATAACTTTCACATTTCATATTATGGTATAATATCAACCATTTTATTTTAGTAAAAATCTCTTCTTTGGAACTGTTTTTGTTTGCAATTTTAACTATGGCTTTTTTATGCTTTGAAAGTGTATCAAAAACTAGGCCTATTTTCTGTTCATGTGGTGCGGATAGACATGTCCTAGATTGTGAAAATTCACATCCATAGCCCAAGTAATCAATGAACCATATTCCATCTTCGCCTTGACTTAAATATTTTTTAATTGCCTCTTTCTCTTCGTCATAACTTGCATTTTTAGCACGCAATCGACTTTCAGACTTCATTTCGTCTAAAGTTTTTTGATCAATTATTATTCTAGGAAAACTGGCATATTTACTTTCAAGTAAATATCCTCTGTTCATAGCGGGCCCAAATAGCATTTCTTTTTCCGAATTAGTGTATATTTCCCCGTGGGCAATTCCACCCCTTAGTAAAATTCCTTTTTCAATTAGTATCCATTGCGCTACTGCTAATGCACTTATTTCAAAGAAAAGTGGACCATCTCCTTCTGGACTACCTTTGTCATAAGTTCTTATCCTAACAATGGAATCTGAAAAAAAAATTACTTTAGTTTGGTCTTTTTCTTTAGAGATAGTTTTTTTTCCACCTAGTTTAGTTTCTGACTGTAGCGCTTCTAAAATTGAAAATATTTCGTCAGTAGATTTTCCTTCTACTATTTCCTTAAATCCTAAAATATCTATAAAGCTTAGTACTGCTTCTCTATATTTACGAAATGATTTCATGTAAAAGTATCCTTTTAGAGTTATAGATGTAATATATAAAACAGAAAATTTTGACTAGTATCTTTAACGGTTTCTAAAAAATTTAAAAAGTAAGGAACAATAAATGGATAAATTTGTCAAAATAGCGAATATATACTTATGTAATAAATCCCAATGGCTGCCCCTTTGGCACGGTTATCTTGAATTTTATAAATCAAGCCTTGCGCCTGAAATAACTGATATTGTT
>JAPUEP010000260.1 GCA_027492515.1 Hyphomonadaceae bacterium | reverse complement strand
GCCAGTACCAGGGCTATCCAATCTGTCTTTGACTTCTTCCCAAAGGCCAGCTTTACGAAGTGAGGTTTCAACAATTTCCTCATATTCAGATTTTTTGTGTGCAAGACCATGAATTTTCGGGCCATAAGCAACATTTTCAAAAATTGATTTTGGAAACGGATTTGGCTTTTGGAAAACCATACCAACAGATGCCCTAAGCATAACTGGATCAACTGATTTTGAATTAACGTCATTTTGGTCAATCAAAATACTTCCAGAAACGCGGCATGTATCAATCGTATCATTCATACGATTAATGCAACGAAGGAAAGTTGATTTACCGCAACCAGATGGGCCAATAAATGCCGTTACAGATTTTTTTGGAATATCAATATTAACGTCAAACAAAGCCTGTTTTGCGCCATAGAAAACATCAACGCCGCGTGCACGAACTTTGGTGATTTCATCATCCAACATCATATTGGTTCCATTTGGGTTTGAAATAATTTCGGCAACCAATTTCTTCTCCTGTGAATTCACAATTGTTTGGGTTTCAATTACAGACATATTACCACCTACGCTCAAACTTGCGGCGAAGGAAAATTGCAACCGCATTCATCATTAACATGAAAACTAATAAAACAATGATGGCAGACGAAGTTCGCGCATCCCATGCACGCTCTGGACGCCCTGCCCACATATAAACTTCAACTGGCAAAACTGTTGCCGCATCGGTAAGACCTTTTGGAATATCCGCGATAAAGGCCACCATACCAATCATCAAAAGCGGTGCAGTTTCACCCAATGCGTGCGCCATTGCCAAAATTGAACCTGTCATAATGCCAGGTAAAGCAAGTGGTAAAACATGGTGGAAAACCGCCTGAACCTTTGATGCGCCGACACCCAATGCAGCCTCACGAATTGAAGGGGGAACAGCTTTTAATGCGGCGCGCGATGCGATAATTACCACGGGCAAACACATTAAGGATAAAACAATACCGCCAACAATTGGCGCTGAACGCGGCATTTGAAAGAAGTGTAAGAAAACCGAAAAGCCAAGCAAACCAAATACGATTGACGGAACCGCCGCAAGATTATTGATATTCACTTCGATTAAATCAGTAAGCCAATTTTTTGGCGCAAATTCTTCCAAATAGATTGCCGCCATAACACCAACAGGAACCGCAATAAAAAACGTAACTGCCAAAGTGAATAATGACCCAATAATTGCCGACAAAACACCCGACATTTCCGCATCATTTGAATCTGAACGTGTCAATAAAGTTATATTAGGGCGGGTTTTTACCAAACCACTATCTTTCATCAAAAGACCAAGCGCGGCGGCCCTATCACCCAATGGGCGTGTGTCTTCCGAAGAATTTACAACCACTATTTTAATATCTTTAATTGGCGCATTTGGTGTAACCAAAGTGCGTGTATCAATCTTACCCTCGTTAAGTAAGGTTGCTTTGAATGCACCATTTCCACCCAAAAGAATTACAGATGGCACACTATCAGATAGCGATAAATCACTATTTGAACCCATTGCCGCACCAAAATTATTCACAAAATTTTCAAGCTCTGTTGCATCACTTTCGATTTGTGAAATCTCAACATTCTGCTCTGGGGTTTTGTCTTTGGCCTCGGTAAGGGTTTTTAATTTTGCCTGTTTAATTGCCAATAGGTTTTTCTTTTGTGCAAAGGTTTGCGAAATAAGGCCGACGATTTGCGTTTTAACAGAACCAAAACCTTTTTGCGCAGAAACAAATTGATAAGAATTATCGGGCAATTGTGTTGCAGTAATATTTGAAACATTGGTGCGTTCCAATTTACCAAATCCACCCTTTAAGAACATATCAACATCATCATTAAGTGCCAAATCAGCCTTAATTGTTTTACCAACTAAATCAGGGTGTTTTGAAACATAAATCGCAAGTGGATTTGCCGCAATATTTGCAACCATATCCATCAAATCATCAATTGATCCGTCAGTTTCTGCATTTGGAAATTGTTTCACCAATGCATCAACAATCACGCCATTAAAATCACCTTGTGCGCGAATATCGGCAGTTTGCCTTTGACCTAATGGGTCAATTTTTGCGGCATCAAGATTAACATCAATTTTCAAGCGGCTTTCGGTGAATGATGGGCTTGCTTGAATGAATATTGAAACCAAAAGCACAAGACAGGCAATAATAGCAACAATAACCATGCCAATACCAAATGCCTTAAATCGCTTTTCAGAATTATAGCGACCCTTAAGCCTTGCTTGGATAATCTCTTTAGTTGAAAGAATTTTATCAGTCATATTTTTCACGATATTTCTGCACCACGCGAAGTGCGATAATGTTCAAAATCAAAGTCACAACAAACAATACAAAGCCAAGCGCGAAAGCAACATGGGTTTTCGGGCTATCATATTCTTGGTCGCCAGTAAGAAGCATAACAATCTGCACAGTTACAGTTGTCATCATATCAAGTGGATTAAGCGATAAATTGGCATTTTGCCCCGCCGCCATCGCCACAATCATGGTTTCACCCAATGCACGCGATACAGCAAGAAGCACCGAACCAATAATCCCTGGTAAAGCGGCTGGTAAAACCACGCGCCCAACAGTTTCCGATTTGGTTGCACCCATTGCATAAGATCCATCACGCAAAGCCTGTGGCACTGCATTGATAACATCATCAGATAATGATGAAATAAAAGGGATAATCATAATCCCCATAACAATACCCGCCGCCAATGCGCTTTGTGATGAAGTTTCAAGCCCCAATGAATTACCCAAATCACGAATGAATGGGGCAACGGTCAAAAGCGCGAAGAAACCATAAACAACAGTTGGAATACCTGCCAAAAGCTCCAAGGCGGGCTTAATGAAGGCGCGTGCGCGTTCTGATGCATATTCAGATAAAAACACCGCAGAACCAAGGCCAACAGGAACCGCAACACACATTGCAATCAACATAATCATAAATGTGCCAAGGAAAAGCGGAACCGCACCAAATGAACCTGATTGACCAATTTGGTCGGCACGAATTGCAACTTGCGGCGACCATTGGGTTCCAAAAAGGAAAGCAAATGGATTATAAAAATTGAAAAATTTGATTGTTTCAAAAATAAGCGAAAGCACAATTCCAAAAGTTGTAAGAATTGCAATACTTGCCGCTAAAATCATAAGACCTTTGATAATTGTTTCTACGGCATTGCGGGCGCGATATTCAGCGAACACTTTGGTGCGCGAAAAATAATAACCACCAAAAGCAAGGGCGATTGCAATTAAGCTTATAGCAATAACAAAAATAACATCCAAATTCCCAAGCTCATGCGCGAAGCTTTCTAATTGCGGATTTACTTGTGATGGTTGACCGCCAAAGGCAATTTTTTGTGCATCAAGCAAAAATAATTCAACTTGATCACCACCCATTGATTTCACATCAGCGGGCAATTTTGCGCGCATAATTGAATTGATAATTGATGATTTAACGAGATTAGCCAATGCCAAAAATACAATTGAAGGCAAACCAACCAAAAGCGCGGAATACCAACCATGATATGAAGGCAAAGAATTTATACGCTCATTCTTTGTCTTGGCATTATTAACAAGCACCAAAGCCATTCTTGCATTCAAGAAATAAGCAATTGTTGCAAATGCAAGAATGGCAAAAGCACATATCATTGCAATTGGTAAATTGGATAAAATGGACAATTTTTATACCCCTGACCCTTTTTGCAAGAATCTATTATTCACTGGCTGCCCTTTAATTACATTTTCGTGACAGTTTCGTGACAATGCAGAGGTTTTATAAGATTCTTATTCAATTGGTATAGCGATTGAAAATGCTGTCATCTGATTTTCAATAGATTCAACAAATAAAGCGCCGCAATGGCGTTTTATAATATGCTTTACAATTGCAAGCCCAAGACCAGTTCCACGAACATGGGCGCTTTCATCATCTATTCTGTAAAAACGCTCTGAAAGGCGTGGCATATAACGCGCGCTTATTCCCTTGCCGTGGTTTTCAACCCTTGCAAAAACATATCTTTTTCCTGTTTCTTCGGGGCTATTTAGGGATAAAGAATGGCTATTTTCCCATTTAGAAAGGCCGTGTTTTTTTGCTTCGTCAAGTGTGAAAATACCATCAATTTCAAAAATGATTTCGCTTTTTTCATCGCCATATTTACTTGCATTTTCGATTAGATTTGTAAAAACTTGTTGTATTTCATCACTATCGGCAATTGCGGGTAAATTTATTTTTGGCTTTGAAAATTTAATTTTTTGATTGCGCGCTTTTAAATAAGGCTCACTGGCGTTTACGCTAAATTCGGCGGTATTTGTAAAATCAATTTGGGTTGATGGCGCGACATGTTCATTAAATTCGATTTTTGATAGTGAAAATATATCTTCTATCAATCGGTGCATTCGTTCGGCTTCGCGTGACATTATTGGTAAAAATCGTTCAAAAGCGCCATAATCATCTTTTGCCGAACCTTGCATAGTTTCAATAAAGCCGCGAATACTTGCAAGCGGGGTTCTAAGTTCGTGGCCAGCATTGGCAAGAAAATCAACGCGCATTAATTCGGTTTTTCGCATTTCGGTTTCGTCGGTGAAAACAATTATAATTCGTAATTCATTTTCATATTCAAATGTTGAAATATCAACGCGGTCAAAAATTTGATTTGGAAAATAATGCTCCCAAATGAATTGTTTTGGCGCCCTATCAGAAAGTGCGCTCTCAACCATTTTCAAAATTAATGGATCACGCATAAAAGCTTCAAGGCGCGCGCCAAAAACATTAATTGAAAATCTTTTTTTTGCATTTTCATTGGCAATCAAAAGCCGCAGTCCGCCATCCAAAATCAAAATCGGGCTATCAATTGCATCAATTGCGGCACGGGCAAATCGTTGGCGTGAAATTCGACCAAAGGTTTCGGGCTTTTTTTCAATTGGTGCGTTAAAATCATCTTCTAACGGTTTTGAAAGCCTTACAATTATTTCAAAAAAGCCAAATGATAATATTGTTGCAACGATAATTGCGATTGAGGCAATCATTTCTTGGGGCAATTCAACATTGTTTGCCATACTTATTTCAAGAATAATGGCCAAAATTATAATACAAATTGCCAATAACAACTTATAAGTGGTCGATTTTTGGTTCGTCATTAATTTTTGGCCCCTTATAGGCAAGATATATTTTCAAAATCGCAAATACCCAAAAGAGCATTGAAACCAATAAAATTATTGTAAAAGGCCAATAAGAACCTTTTGAAAGATAATATT
>JAPUEP010000259.1 GCA_027492515.1 Hyphomonadaceae bacterium | reverse complement strand
AAATGGGTGGCGGTATTTATCGCGCGCTTTATCAATGCGATAAGGCGTGCTTAAAGAAGACAATAATTTTGCTTTATCTTCATCACTTAATTGTGGAAGTGCGATTTGGTCTTTTGCAACTTTTTCAACGCTTGCAACAACAGGTTCGTCATCGACTTCTTGGGCATGGGCGGGCATTGCAAATGCGCCAATTAAAATTGCCGCGCTTATAGAGGTGAAAAACCTTTTATTCGCCCTAGAATATGTTTTTTTCACCTTTGCCACTCCTGAATACAAAGAAAATATTTTATCAAATTAAGTGGCAAAACTTAGGTGGCAAAATTAAAAAACTTTAACCTTGCGCTACCAAATCACCAATTTGAATTAACGTATCTTTTTTGGGGAAATGGTTCAAGTTTTAAGTGCAACAATTGAAATTAAACCGCACCCTTGAAATTATTTTTGTGCTTCCTATCTTTAAAAATGTGCCCGTTTCCAATGAAAGAGCACACGCATTTTTGGGCAAATGGCAAAAATGCAAAAACCAAGCGGCAGGTTTTGCCGTGAACATTCGATTGCTTAAAATCAAGGAGAATCTTATGAGAAATTTAGACCTTTCACCACTTTATAGATCAATTGTTGGTTTTGACCGCGTTGCAAATTTAATAGAAGCAGCCGCACGTCAAGAACATGCACCAAATTGGCCGCCATATAATGTTATTCAAACTACCGAAGATGATTATCGCATTGAAATTGCGGTTGCAGGTTTTGGTGAAGCCGATCTTGACTTGGAAATTAAAGAGGGTCTTTTAAGTGTGCGCGGTGATAAAAAGCCAAGTACTGATGAACAAAAATTCCTTCATCGCGGCATTGCAGAGCGCGCGTTT
The DNA here is from genome assembly GCA_027492515.1 of Hyphomonadaceae bacterium. Lineage (GTDB taxonomy): Bacteria > Pseudomonadota > Alphaproteobacteria > Caulobacterales > Aquidulcibacteraceae > Pseudaquidulcibacter. Next base: position 4,395 of record JAPUEP010000259.1, on the reverse strand, counting down.
GAACGTAATTTCCAACTTGCAGATCATGTTAAAGTATTATCAGCAGAGCTTGCAAATGGTCTTTTAATTATTGAATTAAAACGCGAAATTCCTGAAAGCGCAAAACCAAGAAAAATTAAAATTGGCGCAAATGGCGAAAGCCATCTTGAATTAGTAAGCGAAGAAAAAGCCGCTTAAAATATCCATATAAACAAAAAGGGCACCAAATGGTGCCCTTACTTATTTTATAAAATTGTTTCAATTAATTTTAGCGATTTATCTTCGTTTAGAATTGGTGCGTGACCAACATTATCGATTAGCACAACTTGCAGATTGGCTTTTATATTTTTCATTTTTTCGATAATATCAGCAGTCATTATATCCGAAATACCGCCGCTTATAAGGCCGATTGGAATATCTTTAATCATCTCAAATTGTGCCCAAAGATTTGGCGCTGGTTCACCCTCTTTTGCAGGTTGAAGGTTTTGTTTGATATTAGCATCATAGGCAAGAATGATTTTTCCATCTTCTTCTTTGCAAATTCGTTTTGCAAAGTCCGCCCAAAATTGTTCATTGTCTTTTTGTAATGGATATTCAGATTGGGCGATTGCTTTGATGTTTTTTATTGCATCATCCCAATTATCAACAGGTGCGCTATTGCCGACATAATTTCTTATTCTTGCAATTCCACCCTCATTAACCTCTGGGCCAACGTCATTAAGTATAATTCCTGCAACTTTATCAGGCATGAAGGCCGCCAAAATCATTGAAATAATTCCGCCCATAGATGTGCCAATAAAAACAGCCTTTTCAATTTCCAAAACATTCATAATATTTGCAACATCACCAACATAAGTTCCGGGGTGATAATTTGCAGGCACAGGATCATAATCAGAAAGGCCGCGACCACGAACATCAATCGCATAGACTTTGCGCCCAAAACCTAAAATAAAGTCAAAAATTGGTTCAAAATCCTTATGGTTACGTGTAAGGCCGTGGATGCAGAAAATCGGTTCGCCTTTAATTTCGCCATCAGGGATTAATTCAAGAACATAGGTTTTAATTCCATCTTGCCCTGCGATATAATGTTCTTTTTTCAATTCACGTCCCCAGATTTATATTTTAATAAAATGGCGACCACAAAACATCATTTATATTTCGTGCCCCAGTGATTAACATTAGCAATCTATCAAAACCTAATGCAACACCTGATGTCGGTGGCATGTGCGAAATTGCATCTAATAAATCATAATCAATCGGATAGGATTTGCCATAGGTTTTTGTTTGCTCTTGCATGGCGCTTTCAAATCTTTGCTTTTGCTCTTCTGCATCGATTAATTCGCCAAAGCCATTGGCAATTTCAACACCGCAAATATAAAGCTCAAACCTTTCAACAACCCGATTATCATGCGCGCATTTTTGCGCCAATGCACCTTCTGGAATTGGATATTCGCAAAGAATTGTTGGTGAATTCATTCCAAGATTGGGTTCAATTCTTGCCACTAAAACTTTGGTAAAAATATCCGACCAATTGTCATTTTCATCAATATTAATGCCAGATTTAATTGCAAGATTTGCAAATTCATCACGCGCCAATTCCCCCTTATTGGAAATTGTGGAAAGCATATCAATATTGGCATATTCCAAAAATGCTTCTTGCAGGGTAAGTCTTTGTGGGGTGGCATTAATTGGAATTTCAATATTTTTATGGCGAAAATATTTTGCGCCAATTGCATTTGCCGCCGCAATGCAAATTGCCAATGTGTCATCAATTGCCACATTCCAATCTTGATTTGTACGATACCATTCAAGCATTGTGAATTCTGGCGTATGGGTCGGTGATAAATCGCGATTACGAAACACGCGCGCAAATTCAAAAATTCGTTCCATCCCACCCGCAATAAGTTTTTTGCACGCAAATTCGGGTGATGTTGCCAAAAACATTTGCTTGGTTTCAAGTTCGGGCGATGTCCATTGGGTTTCAAGGCCTAATAAATGCACTTCATTACCGGGGGAAGTTTGCAATTGTGCGGTTTCAACCTCAATAAAATCTTGGGTTTCAAACCATTTGCGGATGGCATTTTTGGCAAGATTGCGCGCGTTTAAAAACGGCATCCTATCTTGTAATTTTTCTTTTTCCCACCAAGGCATTTGTAAAACCCATTAAAAATAGCAAAACACATTAAAAACATTGAATCTTTTGCCCATTTAGCTTATTGAGCGCAAATTCACAAATTTGAGAGTTAAAATGGTAAAAGTAATCGCTTCTTCAATCCGTAAAGGCAATGTTATCGAACATACAGATGGCAAACTTTATGTTGTCCTAACCCAACAGAATATCCACCCAGGTAAAGGCACGCCTGTTACACAGGTTGATATGCGCCGCATCGTTGATGGCATCAAAGTGACCGAGCGTTACAAAACCACTGATCAAGTTGAAAAAGCATTCGTTGAAGAGATTAAATTTAATTATCTTTATAATGATGACAGCGGTTATATTTTCATGAACCCTGAAAATTACGAGCAGATAACTGTAACCAATGATGTTATGGGCGATGATGCGCGTTATCTTCAAGAAAATATGGAAGTTTGGTTGACCATTTTCAACGAAGTTGCACTTTCGGTTACTTTACCTGCGCGCGTAACTTTGGAAATCGTTGATACAGAACCAACAGTTAAAGGCCAAACTGCATCATCATCTTATAAGCCTGCAATGCTTGAAAATGGCGTTCGCACAATGGTTCCGCCATATATTACAACAGGCACAAAAATCGTTGTTTTGACCGAAGATGGTTCTTATTACGAGAGAGCAAAAGATAATTAAATCCCCGCTCTTTTTGAAAATTTGCTGAAGGCAAATTTTGGTTCTTCGCCTTGTCCGAAAAGTCTGCAACTTTTCGGGGCTCATCACCCGCTCACTTAGCGACTTGGATTAAAGCTGACAATAAAAATCAAAAAGCGTGGTTTTCGATTTTTATTGACATTTTTATTGGAAAAAAAGCCCCGATAATCGGGGCTTTTTTTTATGGGTGGGGGATGTAGATTTCGCCGATTTCTTTGAATTTTTCGCTCATTTGTTGCATTCCAATTTCGGGGTTTATTTGTGAGGCAACATATTGGTTTGAGTTTTGTTTTGAGGCAAAATCACGAACTTCTTGGCTAATTTTCATTGAACAGAATTTAGGCCCACACATAGAGCAAAAATGCGCGGTTTTTGCGCCTTCTGCGGGTAGGGTTTGGTCGTGATATTTTTGGGCGGTATCGGGGTCAAGTGAAAGATTGAATTGATCGCGCCACCTAAATTCAAATCTTGCACGCGATAATGCATCATCCCTTAATCTTGCCGCAGGGTGGCCTTTGGCAAGGTCGGCGGCATGGGCAGCAATTTTATAGGTTACAACACCAGTTTTAACATCATCCCTATCTGGCAGCCCCAAATGCTCCTTTGGTGTCACATAGCATAGCATTGCCGTGCCATACCAACCAATCATTGCTGCACCGATTCCTGATGTAATATGGTCATATCCTGGGGCAATATCTGTTACCAATGGCCCTAAAGTATAGAATGGGGCTTCGCCGCATGCTTCTAATTGCTTGTCCATATTTTGTTTGATTTTGTGCATGGGAACATGGCCGGGGCCTTCTATCATCACTTGCACATCATGTTGCCATGCGATTTTTGTTAATTCACCTAATGTGTATAATTCGGCAAATTGGGCTTCATCATTGGCATCGGCAATTGAACCAGGGCGTAAACCATCACCCAAGCTAAAGGCAATGTCATAGGTTTTCATTATATGGCAAATTTCTTCAAAATTTTCATAAAGAAAACTTTCCTTATGGTGCGATAAACACCATTTTGCCATTATTGAACCGCCGCGTGATACAATTCCTGTCACACGCTCTGCGGCAAGTGGAACATAGGCAAGGCGAACCCCTGCGTGAATTGTGAAATAATCAACGCCTTGTTCGGCCTGTTCAATCAATGTGTCATGGAAGATTTCCCAATTTAATTCTTCGGCAATGCCGCCAACTTTTTCAAGCGCTTGATAAATTGGCACTGTTCCGATTGGAACGGGTGAATTTCTTATAATCCATTCGCGCGTATCATGAATATTATCACCCGTTGATAAATCCATAATTGTATCCGCGCCCCATCGTATTGCCCAAACCATTTTATCAACCTCGGTTGCAGCATCAGAGAAAATTGCCGAATTACCAATATTGGCATTAATTTTCACAAGGAAATTGCGCCCAATTATCATTGGTTCTGTTTCAGGATGATTGATATTTGCAGGTATTATTGCCCGCCCCCTTGCAACTTCATCGCGCACAAATTCAGGTGTGATATAATCGGGGATAGATGCACCAAAATCCATACCATCACGATTTTGCTTTTTAATTTGTTCAATCCCA
>JAPUEP010000258.1:737-5303 GCA_027492515.1 Hyphomonadaceae bacterium | reverse complement strand
GCGTTCGCAATCGGATATGGTTTGTGCGATACGTTGAAGCTCTGGCAAGGTTGGCTTACGCGAACCGAAACCTTCGCCGCCCAAACCCAAAACATCAATTAATGTGCGGTGAACGCACAAATCGGCATAGCGGCGAATTGGCGAAGTGAAATGGGCATATTTTTGTAATTGCAAACCAAAATGCCCGATATTATCGGTGTCATAAACCGCCTGCGCCTGTGTTCGAAGCACCATTTCATTGATAGTTTGGAAGTTTTCACCATCTTTTGCCAAATGCAAAATTCGGTTAAAGCGTGCAGGTTTTACAACTTCACCCTTTGCCCATCTAATATCAAGGCTTGCAAGGAAATCACCTAAAGATGCGATTTTTGCGGCGCTTGGTGTGTCATGCACACGATAAATAAGCGGTGCATTTTTGTTTTGCACTGCGGTTGCGGCACAAACATTTGCCAAAATCATAAATTCTTCGATTAATTTATGTGCGTCAAAACGCTCTTTTTGAGTGATAGAAAGGATTTTTCCTTCAGGCGACATTTCAATTCGTCGTTCCGAACTTTCAATCTCCAAAGGCGCACGCCCATCGCGTTCATGTTTCAATGCGCCATAGGCCGCCCAAAGTGGGCGCAAAACTTTATCCAAAAGTGGCAGGGTCTTTTCGTCACCCTTACCATCAATCGCAAATTGCGCCTGTGTATAAGTAAGGCGCGCAACAGATTTCATAAGGCCGCGATAGAATTTAAAATCTTTCAAAATTCCATGATTATCGACATTGATTTCAACCGCCAAACATGGCCTGTCTTCATTTTCGCGTAAAGAACACAAATCTGCCGATAATTTAAACGGCAGCATTGGAACAACCCTATCAGGGAAATAAACCGAATTTCCGCGCTTTATACTGCCTTTATCAAGTGGTGAACCATGCGTCACATAATGGGCGACATCGGCAATTGCGACCCAAATTTTATGCCCATTTGCCGTAGGTTCGGCATAGACTGCATCATCATGGTCACGTGCATCATCGGGGTCGATTGTGACAAAAGGAATATGACGCAAATCTTTACGATAATCGAGGGGGGCTGGCATGGCGCTATTCGCCTGTGCCTCTTCTTCATCACTAAAGCCAGTTGGAATATTATGGGCGGCAATGGCAAGGATTGATGCGGATTTTGGGTCTGAAACCTTGCCAAAAACCTCCAAAATTTCGCATTTGCGTGGGCCAAAGCCGCGTTGTGGCAATTCACGGCATGCCACCAAATCACCATTTTGCGCATCATTCAAATGCTGTGGCAGAACCATTAATTCGTGTTTGTTTTTCCTATCGGCGGGGATAATTCGCCCAACTTGATTAGGTTCAAGATGCAAAACCCCGAACAGGCGCGAAATATTGGCACCAAGTTTTTTGATGATTTTGACTTCATACTTTTCATCAATCTTAGATTTACGTGAAACCCCAACAAATCTTTCACCAATACCAACGCTATCACCCTTATCGCGCCCAAAGGACATGGCGACAATGAATTTAGAACCAATAAGCCCATCTTCGCCAACTTGGCGACACCATAAATCGCCATGTTCATCAACTTCTATGGCTTGATAGATTGATGATTTGGGCGGCGCGTCAAAGCTTGAAACCTCTTTGCGGCGTTTTAAATTTAATTCGCCCGATGCGTCTAAATCGCGAAGCATGGCGTTTAATTTACGGCGATCATCACCCTTAATATTAAAGTGATTGGCAATATCGCGTTTTTGTAAATGCCCGCCAGATTGTTCGATAAACTTAAGTAAGTTTGCTTTATCAAGAATGGGAAATTCCTTGTGGCTTCTTTTTACCTTCTTGATAATTTTCTTGCTCAAGATTTTGCCTTTTTAGCTGTTGTTGTTTTCTTTGCCGCAGTTTTCTTCGCGGGCGCTTTTTTCGCCGCAGTTTTACGCGCAGGTTCTTTACGCCCTTTTTTCGCTGGGCCAAGTGCGGCACGTGCCGCCAAAAGCCCAATGGCAATTTCAAGCGTCAAACTATCTTGCGGCACATCTTTTGGCAAAGTTGCATTTGTTGTGCCATCGGTAACATAAGGCCCATAACGACCCGACATTAGTTTAACATCAACACCATCAGCATTTTGCCCAAGCTCTTTTAAAGCCGCAGGGGCAGAGCGTGCACCACGCCCACCACCTGCACGTTTTTGCGCAAGTAAATCAACAGCGCGATTTATACCAATTTCAAAAATCTCATTGACATCGGGAAGGTTGGCATAAGTGCCATCATGCAAAATATATGGCCCAAAGCGCCCAATATTGGTTACAATATCTTTGCCATCCTCTGGATGCTGACCGATTGTTCGTGGCAATGATAATAATTGCATTGCTTTTTCAAAAGTCATGGCATCAGGTGCCCAACCCTTTGGCAAAGATGCCCGTTTTGGCTTTTCTTTGCTGCCTTTTTCAGGGTCTTCACCCAATTGAACATAATAACCAAAACGTCCATTGCGCAATAAAACCGCAAGGCCACTTGTGTCATCAATTCCTAATTCAACATCGCCATTTTCGCCATTTGAAGTTTCATTATCACCGCCCAATTGGCGCGTGAACTTACATTCAGGGTAATTAGAGCAACCAGTGAATGAACCATACCGCGAGATTTTGAGGCTTAATGTTCCATTGCCACATTGCGGGCAGGTGCGTGAATTAACGCCATCAACTTTCGGGAAAAGATAATTTTCAAGGCGACCATTTAATTCATCAATAACTTGGGTGATGCGAACATCCGCCATATCGGTGATGCCGCCATGAAAATCAATCCAAAATTCACGCAGTAGTTTTTTCCATTCTAAAGAACCCGCTGAAACCAAATCAAGTTTTTCTTCAAGATCGGCGGTAAAACCATATTCAACATATTTGCCAAAGAATGATTCCAAAAAGGCAATTACCAAACGCCCCTTAGTTTCAGGGTGGAAACGCCCTTTTTCAAGTTTCATATATTCGCGGTCTTGAAGAACCGAAAGGGTTGAAGAATAGGTTGATGGCCGCCCAATGCCCAATTCTTCCATTTTTTTGACCAATGTCGCCTCGCTGTAACGTGGGGGCGGTTCGGTGAAATGTTGGTTGGGTTTTATGTTTGAAACGCCAATTTCTTCGCCGATTTTAAGGGCGGGAAGGCGGGCATTTTCATCATCTTCTTTTTCGTCAACACCTTCTTGATAAAGTGCTTGATAGCCTTCAAATACAACAACTTGCCCGTTGGCACGAAGGGTTGAATTTTTATCTGTCGCCTCAATATCAATTGTGGTGCGCATAAATTCGGCAGCTTCCATCTGGCTTGCGATTGCACGTTTCCAGATTAAATCATAAAGGCGCGCCATATCAGGGTCTAAACGAAGTCTTGATGGTTCGCGCATCATATCGGTTGGGCGAATGGCCTCGTGTGCCTCTTGGGCATTTTTGGCTTTGGATTGATAGAGGCGTGGGGTGCGTGGCAAATATGGTGAGCCATATTTGTTTTCAATATAATGACGTGCGCTTTGAATAGCCTCCGGCGCCATATCAACGCCATCGGTTCGCATATAGGTTATAAGACCAACGGTTTCGCCGCCAATATCAACGCCTTCATATAGTTTTTGGGCAATTTCCATTGTGCGCTTGGTTGAAAAGCCAAGTTTACGCGCTGCCTCTTGTTGAAGGGTTGACGTGGTGAATGGCGCGAATGGGTTTCTTTTTTGTGGTTTTTGTTCAACATTGCCAACCACATAATTTGAATTTTTAATTTGTTCGGCAGAGGCCTTTGCCATTGCTTCATTGGCAATATCATATTTGCCAAGTTTTTTGCCGTTCAAATTTACAAGGCGCACATCAAAAGGCGTAGAGCTTCCAGATTTGCCATTGGCAATGATTGACCAATATTCTTGGGTTATGAAATCTTCGATTTCCTGCTCACGCTCAACAACAAGTCTTAGGGTAACTGATTGCACACGCCCCGCAGAGCGCGCGCCCGGTAATTTGCGCCATAATACAGGCGATAATTCAAAGCCCACAAGATAATCAATCGCACGACGCGCCAAATAGGCATCAACCAATTCTTGATTAATCTCACGCGGGTTTGCCATTGCCTCAAGAACCGCATTTTTGGTAATAGCATTAAAAGTAACACGCGAAACAGGAATTTTGCCAAGAAGTTTTTTATCACGCAAAATTTCAACAATATGCCATGAAATAGCCTCCCCCTCTCTATCAGGGTCGGTTGCTAGGATTACGCCATTTGATTTTTTTACTAAATCAACAATTGCCTTTATCTTATCTTTGCCGCGCGCATCAGATTCAAAATGCATTGCAAAGTCTTTTTCAGGTTCAACCGAACCATCCTTTGATGGTAAATCACGAACGTGACCAAAACTTGCGATTACGTCATAATCTTTACCAAGATATTTATTGATTGTTTTCGCTTTTGCGGGTGATTCAACGATTACGACTTGCATTATTCTTCTTTATTTAAAACTTTACACTAAGCCCATGCGGCAATTTAAGGGGTTTTGTCAATATGGCATGTGGAGTTGTCGATTTATGATGTAGGAATTC
>JAPUEP010000258.1:0-727 GCA_027492515.1 Hyphomonadaceae bacterium | reverse complement strand
CAAAAATTTTAAATTGTAAACGTTATTTTTTTCAAAATTATAAATATATACTTGAATTATTTTTTAAATACTGAAATTATGAAAGTGAATTAGTAACTGAAGCATGAAATGAATAATATTAAAAACAAAAATAAATTGAATAATTATATAAGAATTTTGATGTGGATAATTGCGATTGTCGTTTTATTGTTTATTTTATTGGTTTCTATCGCATTATTATATTCATCATATAAAAATAATGAGAAAAAACATTTTCAAGCACTTAGTCCAATCGAACAACGTGTAGAAATATATGAATCCTTTTGGAAAACCATTAATGACAAATTTTATGACAAAAATTTCAATGGCATTGATTGGGCTGCACGTCATAAAATTGGCCTAGAAAAAGCAAAAATTGCAAAAGACAAGTTTGAACTATGGTCAATATTAAATGCGGAAACTGATATTATTGGTGGTTCACACTTAAGCGTTGAATTTCCTGATAAAACCGAAATTAAGACCGTAAACAAAGTTGAACAAAAGCAAAATTTACAAAATATCCCTGCACCTCAGAATGACAAAAATTATGATCCAAATGGAATGGGTTTTGAAATTGCATCAATTAGGTTTGGTAATAAGCCTTTGGCTATAATTGGGGAAGTTGAACCAAATAGTATTGCTTCAAAATTAGGATTATTGCCAGGCTGGATATTAGATAATAGCGTTGCCTATCCTGTTTCTGGAAGCC
>JAPUEP010000257.1 GCA_027492515.1 Hyphomonadaceae bacterium | reverse complement strand
ACGAAGAATGTTCATCCATTGACGGTCACAAATGATACCGATAGTGGCATTGCTACAGGTTCGGAAAAATTAGAAAACGATGTTGTATCCGATGGCGCGTTAAAAACTTCTGGACTATCAATAACGAAAGAATTTAATAAAAAAGCCCCAAATGAAACAGCATTAGAGCCAATTAAAATGGCAGATGCAAATAACATGGTTCAATCACCACAGGTAAAACCTGCGCAATTTTCACAATCAAACGGTATGATTTAATGCACCGTTAAAGAGGCAACCTGACGGTTTGGTTCTTGAATATATGCATCGTAATTTGGTTGCACTTTTTCAACATTGGCTAAAAGTATTGCGGGGTTTATGTTACCGCTATTCGTTGAAACTGTAATCGAACCAGAGCTTGAAAACGATGTGGATGTATTTCCACGTGTCACCATCATAAACGCACCCCTTACATCTTCACCATTCACGTCGCGAAGAACGGTAGCACCCATTAAAATTTTATTTTCAACTGTGCGTGATGTTTCACTTATCCATTGATTATGTGCGGTGTTTGCGCCCATCAACGCCCATGACGGCGTTGCTAAATTACTATCTGCATTCAGTTTAATGTCGGTATATTTTGCGCGCACACATAATTTGCCTGTGGCATCACCTGTTCCTTGTTCGACGTTATAACCCAACGTGCCTTCTTTATTTGTGGTGAAAATATTTTTTGGTTGTTCTGGAATCGGACGAATGCCTGAAACAACAACATACTGACCTTCGGTTTGCAAACCCGCGCGAACCACATCCGCATTTTGACATCCACGATCAAGCGCCATCGCATCATTCGCGGCGGTTAATACCGTCGCTGCAAAGATTGAACCTAAAACCAGTCCTGCAATTTTCGAATTCTTAGCCATGTTCGTTATCTCTTCGTTTAAACCTTTGAATATAAACAGGTTTACAGTCTCATTTCCTGTCATAATTGATACTCTTTTTGCTTTTGGATTTGATGGGAATATGCTATTCTAAAGACCAATAAAAACGGTGACTTATGTCCCTTTCCGTTTTTTGTTGGGGCTGAAAGGCGGCGTATTTGGCACAGTCTCACAACCGACAATTTTTGAGACTTTGAGCAGAAAGACCCAAATCATGCCGCGCAAACCACCTTCAATACATTGCAAATCCGCGCCTTTGCCGTCCATAAATGACGGAAAACCTGAGGGCCGATTAATCGGCTATGTTCGGGTTTCCACCGCCGAACAAAATACGGATTTGCAATATGATGCCTTGGTCAAGGCAGGTTGCACCGCAATTTACGAAGATAAAATCACGGGCGTATCGCGAGACCGCGCGGGGCTTGATGCCGCTATGCTGGACATTAATGCGGGTGATAAATTGGTGGTGTGGCGATTGGACAGATTGGGTCGTTCCATCCCGCATATAATGTCCATCGTCGCCGAATTGGGTGATAAGGGGGCAAGCCTTTATTCTATCGGTGAAGGGTTCGACACAGGCAATGAAGCGGGGGAGTTATATTCGACAATCTTGGCAATGATCGCCCATGTCGAACGCCGCATGATTGTATCACGCACGCGGGCGGGTTTAGCCGCGGCAAAAGAACGAGGGGTAAAAATCGGCGCACCGCGCAAGATGACCGAAGACCAAGTTAAGGCCGCCCGCATCATGATGAAACGCGGTATCAAAGCCCACACCATCGCCTTTGATTTTGGGATAGGTCGAGCAACATTGTTTAGGTATTTGGGGGGTAAAATTGTGTTGTAATCACCCCTTGCGAATGCTTACAACAAAGCTATCGACGGCATCTCTCAGAACAGTTCCTTGTCTTGCAAGGTCTCTCGCCGCTTCCAAAATTGCAGATGCGGCATGATTAACCCCGCTTGAACTTTCACTAATAGAACCAATATTTCGGGTTATCTCATTTGTTCCAGTCGATGCCTCTGCAATGTTTTTGGCAATTTCTTTAATAGCTTCTTTTTGTTGTTCAACAGCATCGGCTGTATTTCTAGAAACGTCCTTAGTTTCGCTGATAATGGGTCTAATTGCGTCAATAGATTCCGTAGTTTGAGTGCTTTTTGCAATAACCTCAGAAATCTTATGTTGTATGTCTTCGGTTGCTTTGGCGGTTTCATTTGCTAAATTCTTGACCTCCGAAGCAACAACAGCAAAGCCTTTACCAGCTTCCCCAGCTCGGGCAGCTTCGATAGTGGCATTTAATGCCAACAAATTTGTTTGTCCTGCAATTTCAGAAATCAGATTAGTAACCTGCGCAATTTGACCGATGGCAAGTTTCAATTCGTTCATTGACGCTACAGAAGCCTCTGTTTCAATAAAAGCCAAATCGGCGGCTTGGAATGATTTATTTGCCATTTCAGCAACCTGTGAAATGGACGCTGACATTTCCTCAGTCGCCGATGAAACGGTATAGACGTTCGCAGCTGCCTCTTCCGAAGAATGTGCTACGTTCTCTGCCCCTCTTGACGTTTGATTTGACATTGTCACAAGGGATTCGGCACTTGCTTCCAATTCAGTTGAAGCCGAAGCTACGCCATCAACAATAGCTCCGATAGTTGTTTCAAAATCATGAGTTAATTTTTGAAGCTTTTCTTCATATGCCTTCTTATTTTCTTCAAGATAAACAGATATAGCCATATCCATATCAATCATTACACACTGATTTAATGCGCGAATTAGCTTGGCTGTTTTTTCCTGCGCCTCTTTCGCTGAAAAGATAGATTGGTATTGTTTGGCTGCGTGTTGATACAACCGATTTAAAGTGAACGCATAAGCGCCAATATACCAAGTTGGCTCAAGTCCAACGCGACTATGTATTAATCCAATTTTTTTAACTGATGCCTCATACTCTTCATCAAATTTAGCTTCAAATAGGTGCATCCAATGCTTCTCTTGTGCCGACCGCGCATAATCCATTCGCGATTGATCTTTGAACATTTTTACCAAATCCGGCCACTTGGCGACATGAGCATAAAATTCGCCCAATATTATAGGAAGCGCGGCTTTCAATGCTGGTCGATATTCATCTAATGCGGCAATAGTTGCTGCATCAATTTCAACAAATTTCGTTCGGCCTTTAAGTGTTTCAGCAACGCCGAGTTTTGGCATAGCATTGGTCATGTTTCGCTCCTTTTATTGTTATAGTTATAAAAAAACATATGCTTTTAATAACTTAACTTCAAGAATACATTTTATAGATATCCAAATTCCTTTGTTAATTTTTTTATTGACGTCCTTTAAAGCTCTTTGTTAGTCTTCGTAACAAGTTTGTCAAAAAGGCAAAACGCAACGCTTCAGGTACACCGCTAAAAGGCACAATTGTGAAGAAAGATAACAATTTATCGGCTGCAAATGAGATTAATAAGCTCACCTCAGTATCGGGCGAAACGTTGATTTATAATGCGGCAATACTGGCTGCCGCATTAAAAGACCTTTCCAAAATTGAAGCAGAAGTGTCATCTTGCCCGCATAGCGATAAAGTTTTTGAACAACTATCAAAACGGCGGTTTGAGTTACAAAGCGCAATTGGGAATCTTGACGCTGCCCTTGGCAATTTGCGCAATGCAGCGAGTATTCAACATAAAGAGAGAAGCCATAATTAGCACACATTGGTATGCGGATTTCTATATTATATTAAACCATATCCTGCTAGTAATAAGCTAAGGTGCTAGCACCGATAGTATAAAACAGGGGCTTAAAACACAGCAAATTGCCCTCCTGTTAAATATCCCGAAATCTAATTTTTTCTCCAAAACTATCGGCTTATGCCGTTCGCAAGATGTGTGATGTAGTCATCACATCTTGGCAAGGGAGACCGTTGGCACTTCTCCCGTTGCATCCCTCTTGGCACTTGGCGCATCTAAGGCATTTAGCCTTATTGCACCAATAGGGGAGAATTCTCTCTCCCCAAACCCCATCGACCAACCCTATGCGGTTTGGATGCGCACAAGCCTTTCGCTGCTTGACCACGAACAAAAGAGCGTGCCTGCCCCTTTGTATTCCCAGCCTCTATCCGAGAGACCAACCGTCCGCCGTTTGGATACCGCCATTTCATGAAGACTATAAGGTCGCATCGCCGCCCCTCTGGACACCCCCGACAAAAGGGAGCACCTGCCTTTTATGTAATACTGGCTAATTTCCTAGAGGCATGCTGACTAATTACTGCCTTGAAGGTACACATATTCTTGTGAGAATTGCTTATTCAATGGCTTAGCACAATATAAAATTTACCTGATAGCAAAATAGCAATAGAAGGATTGTTACTATTTCTCATGATGCAATCATAGCATTTCCATTTCATAAAGACCTGAAATGAAGAATTCGTGTTACACTCTTTAAATATGCGTTATAAGCCTTTCTTACTATATGCTGCGGATATTATGAGAAATGTCAATTGCATCATAATTTTGTAACTAAGCCTTTCGGTTACGACTTTTACTATTGATTCTGAAACAAACTATCGTAGTAATTATTATCTATTATAAATCACAGTAATTACGAAAGTATAATTAGAGAGATAAAGTTGTCCGAAACCTTAGAAAAGCTAAAAAAATTCCATGCATACGTAGAAAAGCTCGACGGCGACGAAAAGGGTGAGGCGCAAGTGTTTTGTGACCGTCTTTTTCAAGCATTTGGACATGAAGGTTATAAGGAAGCAGGAGCCACTTTAGAATTTCGAATCAAGAAAAAATCGACTAAAAGCACAAGTTTTGCTGATTTGATTTGGAAGCCACGCGTTTTAATTGAGATGAAGAAGCGTGGAGAGAAGCTCAGCCTTCACTATAGACAGGCTTTTGAATATTGGCTCAATGCCGTCCCTAATCGTCCACGGTATGTCGTGCTATGTAACTTTGACGAATTTTGGATTTACGACTTTGACAAACAATTGGACGAACCAGTTGACCGGGTGACCATTAGCGAGGTTCCTGTTCGTTACACCGCCTTAAACTTTCTCTTCCCTGACAATAAAGAACCGATATTTAACAACGATCGTGAAGATGTTTCACGAAAAGCAGCGAACCAGACAGCGGAATTATTTCGGTCACTTATAAGAAGACCAGGTGCACCAATCCCGCGTGAGCAAGCTCAACGTTTTGTCCTCCAATTGGTAATTGCGATGTTTGCAGAAGACATCGACCTTCTGCCTGCGGGTACTGTCACTTCTATTATCCGTGATTGTTTAGAACACGGTCAATCCTCCTACGATCTTTTCGGCGGATTGTTTAAGCAAATGAACGAAAAGAAACCTGCAACAGCAGGGCGCTTTAAGGGTGTTCAGTATTTCAATGGTGGATTGTTCTCAACCGTCGACC
>JAPUEP010000256.1 GCA_027492515.1 Hyphomonadaceae bacterium | reverse complement strand
AAAATCTTAAAACTGTATTGCGCTTCAAATAATAATAAATTTTAAGTAAATTAATATTTGTATAAATTTTAATAATTACTAATCATATATTAACTATATTTATAACTTACCTTGCACTAGAGAAAGTACTAGTTAATAAATTATATTTTACACCAACACTATTAGTAAAGTTGCCCATCCCACTTATAAGCGCAAGCATGATTAGAGCCAAAATCAAACTATATTCAATTGCCGTTGCGCCATGCGCATTTTTTAAAAAGCGTTGAATTAGTAATTTCATCTTTGCCCCCAAACACTACAAAATATAAATTTCGCGCGCTTATAGGACGTAAGATAGATGCATATATTTAATTTGATGTTGAAACTTATAGTTAAAAAACACTGAATTTATCTTGAAATAGGCAAAAAAGGCTCTGTTTGTTAATATTTAGTCAACCGAATAATGCCAAAAGCAATAAATACGTCTTTTAAAAAGATTATTATTAAGAGGTTTTTATGCGCTTCAAATTTATTTCTGCTGCTATTGCTTTAATCGCAAGCCCTGCCTTGGCGCATCCATTATCGCTTAATATTGATCAATCAAAGCCACTTATATTGTCGCGCCCTGCAACTGGTGTTGTTGTTGGTAACGCAAGCATCGCAGACGTAATTGTTCACGATACAAAAACTATTATTGTTATTGGAAAATCTGTTGGCTCAACCCATATATTAGTTTTGGGTGAAAAGGGTAGAACCCTATATTCAGGGATTGTATCTGTAAGTCCCGGAAGTTCGGCTAATTTGGTTACCGTTCAACGCGGCGATGAAATATCTACACAATTATGCACTGATCGTTGTATCGATGTGGCCGCGCCAGAAGATTCATCTAAGTCATTAAATGACGCAGTTGGTAAAATCCGTATGCGCTCTAGTAGCGCCAAGGGCATGTAATAAAAAAAACAATCAAAACGATTCATAGTTTTTCAACCCATTTATGGTTCAATGCCATAAAGGTTTGAATTATAATGACACGGTTGAAAATTGATTTATCAAAAATATTGCGTGCAAATAAAGGTGCAACGGCGGTTGAATTTGCCATATTGGCGGCGCCCTTTATGTTTCTTATTTTCGCACTAATTGAGATTATGTTGGTTTTCTTTATGCAAACCACGCTTGAAAGTGCCGTAGCAATTGAAGCGCGTAAAATAAGAACAGGGCAGGCGCAATCTTCTTCTAGCCCAATTACACAAACACAATTTAAAAATAATATATGCAACAGGCTTTTCGGAATGGCCGATTGTGGAACAAGGCTTTTTGTTTCTGTTGAAGATTTTCCAACACCACCTGCGAATATAACTAATCAATGGTCTGACGGTAATTTGGTCGTTGGCTCTTCAAATGACGAGCCGTACCAAAATTCTGCGTCTGGCGACATGGTAATTGTTAAAGCATATTATGTTTGGCCATTATTTACCCCTGGTATTTCATCCGCGCTTGGCAATTTTTCTGGTGGATCTTTCGGCTCAAACAATAGAATTTTGGTTGCAACAGCAGCATTTAGAAATGAACCATTTTAATAAGGCTTATGAAAATGAACAAAAAATCAATGATCAAATTTTCATTTGAACAAATTAAAAATGATAATAAGGGTGTTGCGGCGGTTGAATTTGCCCTTATTGCACCTGTGATGCTTTTAATGCTTTTTGGCTCTGTTGAGGTTTCGCAAGCGGTTACAATTGATAGGAAAGTTACACAGGCTGCCTCAACAGTTGCAGATTTGGTTGCGCAATATGAAACTCTGGATTGTGCAACATTGCGCTCTATCATGACAATTTCACGCTCAGTTTTTGAACCATATCCAAACCAAGGTGCACTTGCGAGTATCAATGTGGCAAGTGTTGCATTAGTGGGCGGTACACCAAAAGTTGAATGGAGCAAAATGGTCAATTCAAGTGGAACATGTACGACATCTTCTGCATTGCCAATTGGTATGGCAGTAAATGTTCCTGGAACTGATTCAAATGGCAATGCGATTAATCTTGCAACATCACTAATTAACACAACAGCGCCAAATAGTGCAGGCGGTGTTATTTTGGGTAAAGTTGATTTGAATTACCAATCTTTGGGAACGTCATTCTTGCCAAGCAGTTTGCAAATGAGTGAGGAATATATGTTAAACCCACGAAGATCTGCAAAGGTTTGTTTTTCAGGTGAAACAACCCCTGGATGTTAAAATAAAAAAGCCCGATTTAAAACCGGGCTTTTTCAATATCTGTAACTTATTAAAAACTACATATGATATGCGCGTTCGCCATGCTCTGCGATATCAAGGCCATCTTCTTCTGCGTCTGGGCTTGCACGAAGGCCAATTGTATATTTGATAAGACCAAATACAATTGTTGAAGCAACAGCAGACCATACAATCGCAACAGCAACTGCTTTGATTTGAACAATCATTTGACCGATTGCAGTAAATTCATATGCTGCGCACGCTTCTGCTGTACATTTGCTAAAGTCAACGATACCTGCACCGCCCAATGATGGGTGCGCCAATACGCCTGTTGCAATTGCGCCAACAATACCGCCAATGCCGTGAATACCGAACGCGTCAAGGCTGTCGTCATATTTGAAAATATGTTTCACTTTTGCGCAGAAGATAATGCAAATTGGCGAAACAATAAGACCAAGGACGATTGCGCCAACTGGGCCTGCAAAACCTGCTGCTGGTGTTACCGCAACAAGACCTGCAACAAGACCTGATGCAAAACCAAGGCCAGAAGGGCGTTTTGAAATGAAATATTCAGTCAATGCCCATGACAAACCAGCCGCAGCAGTTGCCAAGAATGTATTCACCATTGCAAGACCAGCATAGCCATTTGATTCAAGGTTTGAACCTGCGTTAAAGCCGAACCAACCAACCCAAAGAAGACCTGCGCCAATCATTGTCATAGTTAGTGAATGTGGTGCCATTGGCTCATTACGGTAATTTTGACGTGGGCCAAGGATTAAACAGCCAACCAATGCCGCGATACCTGCGTTAATGTGAACAACTGTACCACCTGCAAAGTCGATTGCACCCCACGCCCATAAAAGACCAGCCGATTTTGTAACGTCTGCACCCAATGGAATTGCAGAAGTCGCACCAGACCACCACCAAACCATATGCGCCATTGGATAATATGAAAGAAGCGGCCAAAGAATTGCGAAAACCACAACCGCACCAAATTTCATACGCTCTGCAACCGAACCAAGAACCAAAGTCGCGGTAATTGCCGCAAAGGTCATTTGGAAAGCAAAGAATACAAATTCTGGTAAATTCACCATTGGCGAGAAAGTTTCAACTTGTGATGCCGGTGTAACGCCATTTAAGAAGAATTTTGATGTGCCGCCAACAAAGCTATTCAAGCCGCCACCATCGGTGAACGCCAATGAATAACCCCAAAGTGCCCATGCAATCATGCCAATCGCTGCGGTAACAGAAACCTGCATAATCATTGAAAGCATGTTTTTAGCGCGAACAAGGCCGCCATAAAAAATCGCAAGACCCGGAAGAATCATTAATAATACAAAACAAGTCGATACTAACATCCATGCTGTATCGCCTTTATTTACGGTTGGCGTTGGTGCAGCAGCCGCTGCATCTTGCGCATGCGCAAGACCAACATGACCTAAACTAGCAACAAGACCAAAACCAAGGGCAAGCATTAGGGTTTTCTTTGAAAACCCCAAAGCATCCTTTTTTAATACATTTACCAAATTACTCACTACCCCTTCTCCTTTTGATATTTGCGAATGACATCAAAGAAAGTGATTTTCTTTTTGGCATCGAAAAATAAGTAGAGCTAAAATACCTAACCATAGGATAAGCATTTGCCTCGCCAAAGTCTGAATTTGAGGCGGTTTTTGCAAGCCTTAAGGGGGGATTCATTTATCATTCGCCGTAATGGCTTAAAAAATGCACAGGCTTTGCCTAAAAAATATACACAATGGCGGGTGCAATATGTGCGCATGCAGCATTTGAATTTTTAATTTGTCTAAATTTTTGACAATCTAGGCGCGTGGATGGGCGCGGTTAAAGCTTTCCATCAATAATTTTGTATCAACATCGGCATATTTTTGCGTTGTCGAAAGCGATGCATGCCCAAGTAATTCTTGGATTGACCTTAAATCCACGCCCTGTGCCAATAAATGTGTTGCATAAGAATGGCGTAATGCATGTGGCGTTGCATCGGGCGAAAGCCCAAGGCCAGATCGCATATTTTCCATTAATTTTTGTATCAGCCGCGCATTCAATTGTTTGCCTTTTTGCCCATAAAACAAAATACCATTTGGTGTAATTTCGTAAGGGCAGGCATTTTTATAGGTTTCAATTTTCTCTTTTGCGATTTCAAGAATTGGCACAATTCGTGTTTTTTTACCTTTTCCAGTAATTCGCATCGCATCCTGATTATCAATGTCTGATAATTTTAGGTTCAAACATTCAAAAATCCTTAGGCCGCAACCATAAAGTAGAACCAAAATCGCTTCATCACGTTTTGCAATCCAATCAATTGAATTAAATTCGTGCGAATGTTCGATTAAATCATTGGCTTGGGTTATATTAAGCGGTCTTGGCGCGCGCTTTGGAACTTTTGGGGTTTTTATAAAGGCAATTTCCTTATTAATAAGGCCAAGTTTCCTATCACAGAATGAAAAAAACGCTCGAATTGCCGCCAAATTCCGACCTATTGTAGCATTGGAAAGCGCAACATCCCCCTGCCGCCTATTGGCAAGGAAGGCACGAAAATCAGATGCTTTAAGATTGATTATTTGCGCTAAATTAATTTCGCCGCCTAAATGGGCTTGAATGAAATTAAAGAAAAAATGTAAATCACCAAGATAGGCGTCAATCGTCTTATCCGAAAAACGCTTTTCAGAGGCCATAAAATCACGCCATTTTGCGATAATATCGGATATTTCATCCGTCATTATCGCATTATTTGGCGCATTCATTTTTAGATTTCGCCATCATGTTCAAAGCGCGCCAATACACGTTCAACCACGCGCGCAAAGAAAGTGATTAATTCATTGCCCATATCTTGGCGGAAGCAATTAATATCGCTTGATGCAATTGCAAGCATACCAAAGCGATTAGAAGTTCCAAACTCAAGACGTGCCAATGCTTCGGAACGAATATGCGGCGCTTTATCGCCATAAAGCCATGTGCGCGACACATCAGAAGTTCCAAGGCTAACTGAACGCTCAACTGGAACCAAACGCTCAATAACGCAGCCAATTTTATCCATGCTTTCAGAATAAGCAGGGGTTTGCGAAATAACTAATTCGCAAGAATCAGCGGCCAAAGAAAACGCCACATG
>JAPUEP010000255.1 GCA_027492515.1 Hyphomonadaceae bacterium | reverse complement strand
CCTCTCCAGGGGTCAACCGCAGCACGAAATCACGATATTTTGCGCGGGCGCGGTATTTCGGTTGATATGTCGGGATTTGATGCCTCAATGGCGCGCCAAAAAGAAGAAGCACGCAAAAATTGGGCAGGCTCGGGACAAGCGGCGACCGAAACCATCTGGTTCGAACTTAACGACCAATTGGGTTCAAGCGAATTTTTGGGCTATAGCAATAATGAAGCAAGCGCGAACCTAATCGCAATTGTCACCAATGGCGCAAAAGCCGACAAATTGGGCGCAGGGCAAAAAGGCGAATTAATCTTCAACCAAACCCCATTCTATGGTGAATCGGGCGGCCAAGTTGGCGATAGTGGAATAATCACATTCGAAAATGGCGCAATTTTTGAAGTCCGCGACACGCAAAAACGTGCGGGCGGCCTTTTCTGCCACATTGGTGAATTAAAATCGGGCGAAATTGCAACAGGCAATTCGGCAACTCTGAAAATCGATACGGCGCGCCGCAATGATATTCGCGCCAATCACAGCGCGACCCACCTTTTACACAAAGCATTGCACCAAGTTTTGGGCGCGCATGTGGCGCAAAAAGGTTCGATGGTATCAGCAGATAGATTACGCTTTGACTTTGCGCATGGCGCATCAATGTCACGCGAAGAAATTGACCGTGTTGATAGTTTGGTGAACCAAGTAATTCGCCAAAATACCGAAGTTTCAACCAAAATCATGTCGCCAGAAGATGCAATCAACGAAGGTGCAATGGCATTATTTGGCGAAAAATATGGCGCCGAAGTGCGGGTTTTGGCAATGGGTAAAGATTTGGAAAACCCTTCTAAAGCCTATTCGGTTGAGCTTTGCGGCGGAACGCATGTGGCGCGCACGGGCGATATTGGTACTTTTGTTATCGTTTCCGAAGGCGCGGTTGCGGCGGGCATTCGCCGTATCGAGGGGATGACAGGAAATGCGGCAATTGATTATCTAAAATCACAGGCCAATATCGCGCGCATCGCCGCCGAACCATTAAAAGCACCAATCGCCGAATTGCCGCAAAAAGTGGAAAGCCTTTTGAATGATAAAAAGCGCCTTGAAAAAGAACTTGGCGAAACCAAACAAAAACTTGCCCTTGGCGGCGGCGGCACGGCATCTGCCATTGAGGAAATCAATGGCATTAAAGTTGATGCAAGAATTTTGGACGGAATTGGCGCCAAAGATTTACGCCCAATGGTAACCGAAGCCATGCAAAAACTTGGCAATGGCATAGTTGCCTATATCGCAAAGGCCGATGGGAAAGCGGCAATCGCGGTTTCGTGTAATGGCGTTTCAACCAATGCCGTTGATTTGGTCAAATCCGCAGTTGCCGCAATGGGCGGTCAAGGCGGCGGCGGCAAACCCGATTTCGCCCAAGGCGGCGCGCCGAGTGATGAAAATTGCGAAGCAGGATTAGCAGCGATTAAGGCGGGGATATAATTCGCCTCCTCCCCTGTTAAACGAAGTTTCACGGGGGAGGTGTCACCCAAAGGGTGACGGAGGGGGCAATTTCAAAGTTTGCAAGCTCGTTACACTCGCGCCCCCTCCGAGCGCTGCGCGCCCACCTCCCCCGCAAATCTTTGATTTGCAAGGGAGGAGAAAAATTAGAATACTAAATCCGAACCCGCACTAAAAAACGCGAATTCGTTTGTGCCTGCCGCTACGGGAATGTCTTTGCCGTCCGAAACTTCAACGTAATTGAATTTATAATTCATCTGTGAATTGCCGGTTTGGGTAAGGAAATATTTGGCGCAGGTTTGGCCTTTTTTGCTTTCGCGGGTGATTATTTCGTTGGTGATTGCGGTGGCTTGCGGCGTGTTTTCGATTTGGGTGTCGTCATCGCTTATGGCGGTTTTATTGTCTTTGCTTTGATAGATTTTTACGCCATCGGGTTTCATGCTTGAATAATCAATGCATGAAAGACCATTATTTTCGCCAAAACGCGCTTTATATTGAATTTTTAGATTTTGATTTTCAGTTTTGCGAAATTCGGTGAAAGTTAGTGTGTAATGTGCGAAAGTTGCGATTTTTGCACATTTGATTTTTCCATCAACAAATGCGGGCGAAAAACACGCGCTGGCAAAATTGTCAAAATTTGACAATAATTCTTTATGCCCAATTTGCATTGGCGTATTTAACGCCCCCTGCCCGCACGCACTTATTGATAAAATCGCCGCAAGGGGCGCAAACGCTTTTTTCGATAGAAATTTTAATTCAAAAAACATGATTTACTATATTTGCAATTTTGAAAAATTCAAAATACTATTCACTTAATGGGGTGATAGTTTTTATCGCCGTGAGGGAAAAATGATTAAAAACAAATTTTTACTATTCACATCAATTGCATCAATCGCTTTATTGGGCGCAACATATTCAAACGCAAAACCATTTGAACCAAAATTCAGCGCTTCAAGGCTTTCAAGCGATATTAAAGAAGTTTCAAGCGATGCATATGAAGGGCGTGGCGTTGGCACACGCGCCGAAACCAAAACCATCGAATTCATTTCAAACGGCATGAAAAAGGCAGGGTTACAACCCGGTGGCCCAAACGGAAGCTGGACACAAGATGTTATGCTTCGCAGGTTTAAAGTGATTGACCCCAAAGTTTCCATCAATCTTAATGGCACAAATCGCGATTTGAAAGTTGGCGAAGATATAACTGTTTCATCACGCGGCGCACTTAATGATGTTGCACTTAATAATGCGCCATTGGTTTTTGTTGGCTATGGCATTTCTGCGCCTGAACGTAATTGGAATGATTTTAAAGATGAAAATGGCAAAGAGATTGATGTTAAAGGCAAAATTATCGTCGTTTTAATCAATGATGCCGATTATTACGCCCCACAAAATAACACATTTGGCGGCAAAGCCATGACTTATTATGGCCGTTGGACCTATAAATATGAAGAAGCGGCGCGCCGTGGTGCTTTGGGTTGTTTAATCATTCATGAAACAGGCCCCGCAAGCTATGGTTGGGAGACGGTAAAAAATTCCAACAATGGCAATAAATTGGATATTGTTCGTGATGATCCATTAAAATCAAGCCCGAAACTTGAATCTTGGATTTCATACTCATTAGCGCAGGATATTTTCAAAGCCGCAGGTCTTGATTTAGATGCGCAAAAAAAGGCGGCGCAAGGTAAGGATTTTCACGCAACAGAATTAAAAAATATTACCCTTAATGGCGGTTTTGGAATGCAAACCGAAACTATCACAAGTCATAATGTTGTTGGCATGATTAAGGGTAAAACCCGCCCTGATGAATATGTATTATATTCGGCGCATTGGGATCATTTGGGAATAGGTCTTCCAGATAAAAAGGGCGATAATATTTTTAATGGCGCGCTTGATAATGCAACGGGAATTGCGTCCATTATTGAATTAGCGCGCGCCTATAAAAGCGCCCCTGCACCGCAGCGCTCTGTGGTTTTTGTAAGCTTTACAGCAGAAGAAAGTGGGCTGTTGGGGTCTGAATATTATGCAACAAACCCTGTTGTTCCTTTGGAAAAAACTGTGGCGGGTTTTAATATTGATGGCATAAATTTACTTGGACGCTCTAAAAACCTTGAGGTTACGGGGATTGGTCAATCAAGTCTTGAAGATGATTTGGCAAAGTATGCCAAAGCCCAAGGGCGCTATGTCTCCCCCGAAGATACGCCAGAAGCTGGGCATTTTTTCCGTTCGGACCATTTCCCACTTGTAAAACGTGGCGTGCCAATGCTTGCGGCGGGTTCAGGTGTCGATATGCGTAAAGGTGGCATTGCGGCAGGAAAAGCGGCAAACGAAGCCTATGTTAAAGAGCATTATCACCAACCATCTGATGAATGGTCACCAAAATGGAATTATGATGGCGCAATCGAAGATTTGATGATTGATTTTAAAATGGGTTATGATTTAGCAAATTCAAAAAAATGGCCACAATGGAAACCAAATTCAGAATTCAAAGCCGCCCGCGATAAAAGTGAGGATATGCGCAAATAAAATTTAGAATCTAAAGCCCAAGTCTTTTACTTTGGAAACTAATATCTGTGCCATTGCGGCATGATCATATAAATCGGGATGCCAATCGCAGCCCGATTTTTTTGTTGCAGGCAGGATTACAAATTTTATTCTTTTATCGTGATTTGAAAGTAATTTTTCTAAATCCTTAAATGCCGCCATATGATTTTTATTGGCATCAATATTTATACTTATTAAAATAAGCGCATTATGATTATTAAGGCGCAAATCATTTATGAACTCTGCATAAGTTTTTACATAATCGGCCTTTAATTCATCGATATTTTTCCATTTTTCATCCTCTTTGATTTTTGTTGAAAAATCATTTGTGCCCAAAAGGATATTTATAATATCGGGGTGGAAATTCTCTTTTTCTATATTTTTTTCGGTATCAAAAGTGCTTTTGCCATAAAAATAGCCAATTGGCTTGCCGAACATCGCATTATTATAATTACGAACCATTCCAATGCCGGAATAGGCACTTATTTGATAATCAGCATCAAAAGCCTTTGCCATCAAAACCCCATAAGATTTTGAATTATCCGTAAGTTCAAACAATTGCTCACGGCTACATTTATGTGACAAAGATAAATTGCCATATCCGACACTATAAGAATCGCCAATTATTTCGATTTTTCGTTTTTTGGAAGCTCTTGGGAATTTTTTGGCCTCAGCACCAAAGAAACCATAAAAACGACCAGAATGCCCCAAGGATTCCGATATTTTATCAATTCTTATTTGATGTTTTCCATCCGAAAGTCCAATTATTTTATATGAATTTGCGCCATTCGTAACAATTTGTCCAATTTCCTTATTATCGATGGAAATTTTGAATTTATTGCGTTGGTCGTCAAATTTAAAACCAATTTCTTTGCCCTTAAATTTGGAAACAAAATAAACACCGGGCCATTGATATTCGCTATATTCATTATTTGTTTTGACCACGCCATTAATTGATGTTTTCAATTTATATGGTGATAATTCATTATCTTTAATTGGAACAATGTCTTGCGCGCTGGCAAAATTAATTGCCAGCAAAGACGCAAATAGAAATGACAAAAGCCAATTAATTATGGGCATATTAAATCACTATTTCTTAATTTTCATAACAAATTGCGCTTACTTTATTGCCAAATGGATCGCGTATATAGGCAACATAAATATTCGGCCCATATTGCTCACGAATTCCAGGCGCCCCCTCACAAGTGCCCCCATTAGCAAGCGCTGCGGCATGGAATTTATCAATGGCATCACGACTTTTGGCATTAAAACCAATCATTGTTCCATTAGCGGGAACATGTTTTTCACCATTATAAGGGCGCATAATCCAGATGCTTCCGA
>JAPUEP010000254.1 GCA_027492515.1 Hyphomonadaceae bacterium | reverse complement strand
TAAACACCACCCCACTGAAAAGGCCATTGGTTCTGCCGAAAGGTAAATTCCAAGCCAGTGGTAATTTTCTAACCTTGAAATTTGCAATGTAACTTAATTTGAATCTAAACCGACAAAGGCATTTCGCTTTTGGCGGCTATTTTTGTTTGAAAACTTTCATCTCGCCCCGCTTGAAAAGCCATCGCGATGATGCCGCAAAAGTTGCAGACTTTTGCGATAAGCTGAAGAGCAAAATTTGCTACGGCAAATTTTCAAATATTATTGCAATTTTTTTGGAAAATTTGGAGTAATTTATGTCTAATTTAAATCCTACGCGCGATGAATTCGCTGCTATGTTTGACGCTTCTTTTGGCGATGCCAATATGGGCGAAGGTAAAGTAGTTGCCGCAACTATCTTGAGCCTTGAAAATGATTTTGCCGTTCTTGATGTCGGCTTGAAAACTGAAGGCCGCGTTCCTTTGCGTGAATTCGGTTCAGAAGCAAAAGCTTTGGCTGTTGGCCAAACTGTTGAAGTATATCTTGACCGTATTGAAAATGCTTTGGGTGAAGCGGTTGTTTCACGCGAAAAAGCACGCCGTGAAGAAGCTTGGACCCGCCTTGAAGAGCAATTTGCAAAAGGTGAACAAGTTCAAGGTTCTGTTGTTGGTCGCGTTAAAGGCGGCTTTAACGTTGATCTTGGCGGCGCAAATGCGTTCTTGCCTGGTTCACAAGTTGATGTTCGTCCAATCCGTGATGTCGGCCCAATGATGAATGTTGATCAACCTTTCGTAATTTTGAAAATGGATCGTCAACGTGGCAATATCGTTGTTTCACGTCGTTCTATCCTTGAAAATGAACGTAATGACCAACGTGGTGAAGTTGTTGCGGGTCTTGCTGAAGGCGAAATCAAAGAAGGTACAGTTAAAAATATCACTGATTACGGCGCGTTCGTTGATTTGGGTGGTGTTGACGGTCTTCTTCACGTTACCGACATTTCTTGGAAACGTATTTCACACCCTGCGCAAGTATTGAATGTTGGCGATGTTGTTAAAGTTCAAATCGTTAAAATCAATCCAGATACACACCGTATTTCTTTGGGCATGAAACAATTGAATTCTGACCCTTGGGAACTTGCACAAGATAAATATGCAATCGGCACTAAATTGTCTGGCAAAATCACAAATATCACTGATTATGGTGCGTTTGTTGAACTTGAAGATGGCGTTGAAGGTTTGGTTCACGTTTCTGAAATGTCATGGACTAAGAAAAACGTTCATCCTTCTAAAATCGTTACACAAGACCAAGAAGTTGACGTTATCGTTATCGACGTTGATGGCGACAAACGCCGCATTTCTTTGGGCATGAAACAAGCACAATCAAACCCTTGGGAAGCTTTTGCAGCTGCAAGCCCTGTTGGTTCTGTAATCACTGGCGAAATCAAAAACATCACTGAATTTGGTTTGTTCGTTGGCGTTGCTGATGATTTGGACGGCATGGTTCATATGTCTGACATTGATTGGGCACTTCAAGGCGAAGAAGCAATCAAAAAATTCAAAAAAGGCGATGAAGTTTCTGCTAAAGTACTTGATGTTGATGTTGAAAAAGAACGTATTTCTTTGGGCATCAAACAAGTTGGTTCAGATCCACTTGCTTCATCTGAAGGTGTGAAAAAAGGCCAAACTGTTACTTGTACGGTTGTTGAAATCGCAACTGGCGGTATCGAAGTTTCATTCGGTGCAGACAATGTAATGCGCGCATTCATCCGCAAATCTGATTTATCACGTGATCGTGCTGAACAACGCCCAGAGCGTTTTGCAGTTGGTGACCGTGTTGATGCGGTTGTTACTGCGGTTGATAAAGCAACCCGTAAAGTTTCATTATCTATCAAAGCACTTGAAGTTGCAGAAGAAAAAGACGCAATCGCACAATTCGGTTCGACTGATTCTGGCGCTTCTTTGGGCGATATTTTGGGCGCAGCGCTTAAGAAAAAAGAAACTGAGCAATAATTAACTGCACTTTTTACAGTTAAACAAGCGAGCCAGACTTTTGAGTTTGGCTCGTTTTTTTTTTTGTTATTACAAATTACACTAGTCTTCCGACAAAAACCCCTTGCAAATAAAGAATTTTTCGCCTTAAGTTTTTTGTAATGTTATTTTTTAATTATTAGCTTTGGCTAACAATATTAGACTAATTTGTTAGTTTAAGTATTTGCAGTTTTATGCGATACTATCAAAGGTAGGTATTTGGTTTGTTTTCAAACCTTGAGGGGGATTTGAATTTGTTGCGTTCTGAATTAGTTGCGAAATTAGCGCAAGATAACCCGCACCTTTTCCATGGCGATGTGGAGCGTGTGGTCGACACGATTTTTGAAGAAATTTCACTTGCCCTTGAACGTGGCGATAGAGTGGAACTTCGTGGTTTTGGCGCGTTTTCTGCGCGTTCACGTGGCTCACGCACGGGGCGCAATCCGCGCACTGGTGAAACCGTCAAGGTTGAAAGTAAGCGCGCACCTTTCTTTAAAGCTGGCAAGGAATTGCGCGAGCGTCTTAATGATGGCGTTGACCCTGGCGAATAAATCATATTATTTATTTTAATAATAAAAGCCACAGTATAACTGTGGCTTTTATTGTTTTAGGGTTACTGTTAAGTATTTGTATAATTTAAGTTTTTGTTATTTTTACTTGAATGTCTAAAAAATAGATGTCAAAATAAATAAAACTGGAGGCAATATTAATGAGTATTTCAAAAGAATTTAAAGATTTTATCGCGCAAGGTAATGTTGTTGATTTAGCCGTCGGCGTTGTAATTGGCGGCGCATTCGGTAAAATCGTTGATAGCTTTGTAAAAGATTTAGTGATGCCAGTTGTTGGTGTTCTTACTGGTGGACTTGATATGTCATCGATGAAAATCGTTCTTAAAGCTGCCGATGAAGTTGCAAAAAAGCCAGAAGTTGCAATTGCCTATGGAAATTTCATAAATACAATCATTAGCTTTGTCATAATTGCATTTGCTATATTTATTATGATTAAAGCCGTGAATAAAATCCGCAAACCTGCCGTGGTTGCCGATGCCCCGCCAGCCCCAACCGAAGTTTTACTGGGCGAAATTAGGGATTTGTTGGCAAAGAAATAAATGCGACATTTTGTAAGTAATATATTGTATTGCTTATATCTTTATTTCGTAATATTGATTTTGCTTTATTTAAATCATGTAAAACAAAAATACGAAATAACTAAGGTGATAAATGGCGCGTTCAAAAACAATTTTTACTTGTATGCTGTTTGGCATATGTTCGTTTAGTTCAGTAACTATTGCTCAAGATGCGCCACATCAACCATCTGCACCTATAATTGTAGATGTTGAAAAGATTGGTGATTTGCCAATACCACTAATTATGGTTCCAAGAAAAAGCGGGAAATTTATTGTAAATTCTGGTGAGATTACAAAGAATGGGATTATAGCTTCCATTCCTTTCGATTACAGGCGAACAGGCATTCTGAAATCAGATATTATCGCAAAGCCAATATTTAAAGAAAAAACTTATTTGAAAGCTGGTGCTGTTGGCTATTGGGCAGGGCGCTTTACATCCCAAATTGTAACTACCAGAAATTATAGTGGCTCTAGTTATGGGCCAAAGACAATGACGGAAATTTGGTGTTTTTTTGGAAAAGATGGCAAAGATAGGGATGCATATATTTGTATTCAAGATGGTGAAACTTCAACAAATGTTCTTTCCACCAATAGAAAGCCATATATGCTAACTGAATTTAGCTCAAGCATTAATGAGCCAGAATTAGATCGACCTAAAATTGAAGAAAAGCAGTTAGATGTCGCACCAGATTTAGCGATTGAATATAGATTTGATAAGTTTAAAAAAAATTATGCTGTTATAAATGAATATATCAACGACGAACTTGTTAAAACGGATACTTTACCTTTAGAGACTGATGGAAGCGCTATTTTAATAACACCTTTGGGGACTATCAAAATTGTAAAAAGCAAAGATGAAAACGCAAATATATCGTTAATTAGTGGGCCTGAAGTTAGCAAAAAAAATGATGGCAATAAAATTGATGATGCGGAAATTATAAGGCTTTTAGATTTTGAAATTACTAAAGAAGAAAAAAGAGCGGCAGATTTTGAAAAAGCATCTCCGAATACTTATAATTTTTTGACAAAGCCTGATTTTCAAACTGTACCAAAACATATTGATAGAAATAGT
Source organism: Hyphomonadaceae bacterium (assembly GCA_027492515.1). Classification (GTDB taxonomy): domain Bacteria; phylum Pseudomonadota; class Alphaproteobacteria; order Caulobacterales; family Aquidulcibacteraceae; genus Pseudaquidulcibacter. Next base: position 1,170 of record JAPUEP010000254.1, on the reverse strand, counting down.
TTAATTTTCGAACAAACTTTGCTTCCTTCAAAAGCCTATACCCAAGTTTTTGCACCACAAGATAGGGGGCGGTTTGGTGAAGCAGGCGCTCTTCTATTTCCGCATGTTAATTCATCTACAGGCGAAACTATTTTGTGTTGGCGAGATTACAAGGAGTTGACAGACCGCTTCGATCCAAATTTGATAAGCTTCGTAAATAACCATTGTATCGGCGATGAAGATAAAGATGGTAAATATGAAATTTTATGGAAGGACATACAATTTGTTCAAGGCTCAATCTATGGCTTCTACAGTAAGACAACACGCACTGTCCTTGATGGAGAAGGTAATAAAGGGCCAGTGATTGTTAAACCTGCTAATATCAATGACATGATGGTTGAAAAGATTGGCTTATTTTATATGGGGCCATCTGGCGAGGAGCTTGATGAGAATGGAAAAATAAAATCAACAAAAGTTGATTTTGAATGGCGCTATTTAACGCTTAGGCATAATAATAGCCGCATAGAAAATAGCATTTATAAATATTCTATAAGTATAAATGATAAGGGCGAAGCTATTAAAATTGATGAAAATGGTAATGAAGTTGTGAAGGTTACTAATATTCAGAGTGACGGATCTGCTGATATTATTTATAATAAAGCCTATCCATTAGGTGAGCATGCTTTGATAAATTACAAAGAATATGCTGCAAATATAAGAAAAAAAGTTGAGGATTTAAAGCAAGTTTCTAAGGTACTAAAAGCCAAATCTTCCAATAATAAAGATATTAATGCTAATAAAAATGATAGCAAAAAAGAAGAAGATGATGGCAATACCAAAATTAACACAAAATTTTAAAGAGTAAGAAATTGAAATTAAACTCTTTTATATTTGCTATATTAATTTTAACCACCTTTTCATCCTCAACTGTGATAGGGGAATCAATAAAATTGGTTCGTTCCATGCCGTTTGGTGATGTCATAAAGCATGACGAAAGTCGTGAAATAATTTTAAACCAAGGTGAAATTAAGGTTGGTTCAGATTTATTATCAATACCATTTATATATCAAAAAAGATTTGAATTACGCACAAATGTTGTGAATCCCAATTTATATTATGGTCAAGTTTTACTAAAGGCACAAAGCAAAGGATATTGGGCGGGTAAATATAGTCATGCTTATGATGCAGATA
>JAPUEP010000253.1 GCA_027492515.1 Hyphomonadaceae bacterium | reverse complement strand
AAAATGGTGCGCCAATTTTCATCAAAGGCGATAAATAAACCCGCATTTGCCCTTCGCATTTTGTTGTTTGATCGCAAAAGCCATGATTTTGATAATGTTTTTTAAAAACAATCGGAAGATTTTCAAAATCATCAAAAATATCGGCAAAAATTGGCTTATTCATAAATATTGCCTATACCTTTTTTACCACGCACAAAAAGTAAAAAGTCACGCATAAATCTTGCAATTGGATAAAAAATGGCCGCAAGATTTTCGTTTTTGAAAAACAAATTATTCAAATAATTTGTAAGGTTTTGCGGTGTTGAAATTTGCGCAATTTTATTGGCTGCATCCTTACCGAAATAATATTTATCTTCCAAAATCAGAACCGCGCCTTTATCAAGATTTAGGCCACGATTTTTAATTTCTTGCATAATTTTTGGATAATTATTTTCACGTGCATTTATAATTTTAAGGCTTGGATATTCTTTACGAAGCGAAATTGCCAATGCAAAATTTGCACATAATGGGCATTCGCCATCATAGATATAAAAGCATTCACCATTTTGCATTGATTAAAAATTTCGCTATTGAAAACTATGGAATATCAAATTGTAAAACTTATTCACATTATAAGCGCCACAATTCTTTTTGGAACAGGCATCGGCAGTGCATTTTATATGTTCATGGCGAACCGTAAAAAAGACATAAAGGCAATGGCTTTTGTGGTTAAAACTGTTGTTATTGCCGATTGGATTTTTACAAGCCCTGCGGTCATTATTCAGCTTTTAAGTGGGCTTTATATGGTTCATTTGGCAGGTTATGATTTATCATGGACTTGGCTTAAATGGGGTTTAATTCTTTATTTCTTTGCAGGAATTTGTTGGCTTCCAGTTGTTTATTTTCAAATTATGATGGAAAAAATGCTTGATAAAGCCATAAAAGAAAATGCGCCAATACCTGATTTATATTGGCGCTTTGATTTTTGGTGGATATTACTGGGAAGTTTGGCCTTCCCAGCCGTGATGGTGATTTTTTATCTAATGGTTATGAAACCTAATTAATTGGGACATTTAGATTTTGATTTACCAAATGCGCCGCCAAGTGCAGAACCAAGGCCACCACCAAACGCACCGCCAATTGCTTTACCAACATTTGCGTTTTTAGATTTCTCTTTTTCGCATTCAAGTTTGGCTTTTTCTTCTGGCGTCATGCTTGGTGAAGTGGTTTCGCCGCGCATTGCATCGGTCATTGATGGCATTCCAACAATTAGATGATCCACGCTTTTATTTCTAAAACGTGCCGCCCATTCTTGTACCCATGTTACTTTTGGATCAGTGGGGCGTGCAGGATAGATGATTGTGGTTTCATCGCCAAATCCGATTCCATTGACCATAACCATTTGCATATTGGCAAAAATACCAGATGGAATATCGCATTTATTTTGGCTTGCGGGTAAAATTGCTTTTTCTGAAAGGAATTGTGTAAGTTTGCTTGGGCTTAGATAATTCATCAAACCGCCGCCCATATCAGGCACATCAGATGCCGACCACATAACCATTTCGCCATCTTTAAAACCGATGGCATTTACATAATAGGCTTTGGCGCCAATTGAATTCCATTTTAAACTTATTACGCCCGATTTATCGCCAGATGATGAAAGCCCCAAATCACCCATAAAATCTTGATTATTATTAATAGCGAAGGCAAGTGAAGCAGGTAAATTTGCACCTGTGATTGTGTGATTGCCAATCATACTTGCGCCATTACCAATATTCTTTTTATCCTTTGAATTTGGCCATTTTGATGCCCCCTCGGCATAAGATTGGTTTTGGTTTGGATCACGCCTACTATTAAGGCCAAGGGCAGTGTCAGTCATAACACCATTTTTAATTTGAAAGACTTTTGGTGGTGCTTTGGCTTTTGTGCCGCAACCCCAATAAAAGCTCATTTTAAAGTCTTTTAGTTTGTAATCAGGCGGGATATTTGCATTTTGCCCATCTTCTTTTTTGCTTGGTTGTTTTTGTGTGGTCTTTGGCAAAAGGCTTATGGATTTTCCCAATCCCATATTATTCGGGATATTTTGCGTGGCATTGATTTGATTTGGAAAATCTTTGTTCAAAACCGCAATATCGGCATGTTTCCCCGAAAGCCCATCATAGGCATTGCCCCATGCATTATTATCGCCGGATTTCATGAAGGGAATATTTGCCATTGCACCCATAAAACCCTTGCCGCCATTTGACGCGTCAAGCCAATAATAGGTTTTTGGTGCAACAATCTTCTGCCCTGATTGCGCCGTAACAATATTGTTTTGAAAAGCAAATAAAGAGAATGAAATTACGCCCAAACTAATGAATAGTTTTTTGTTTGAAACATTTCCCATAATAACCCCCATTTTTGTAATAGAATAGGCGCAAATTCAAACGAAATCAAAACAAAAATAGGCTCTCAAAGAATTATTTAGGGCTTGGAATAAATAATTTATCATAATCTTTTGCGGCGCGTGAATTAACCTCATCACAGGTTCGAAATTCAAGTGATTTTGTAAGGCATATTCTTACTTCTGCCATCATATTATCATTATGAATTATCGCAATTCCATCTCGTTCAAGGCCAGGGTTTGATTTTGTAAATTCTTGCTCAATAAGTGCGGTTGTTGGTCTGTCTTGATAATTGAAGTTTGGAATATTTATTTTTTCACGTGCCTTGCGAAGGGTTTGAAAATATTCATTTGGTTCAAGCCCACTACATGTGCCGTGTCTTTCCCATTCAAGCCTTACAAGGCGTGTTGATGGCATAATATCAAGCATTTGTAGTGCAAGGCCATTATTCGGGCCGCCTTTATTTGATGGGCATGACCTTGGATAACCATGTTCAAATTGCGGCCAAAGCCCATGAACAACAAAGCCTTTATCAGAACCAGATTTACACTGTTCTTCCGATTGTGAAAGGTTTTTATGTTTTATACAAAATGTTGGTGACCATGAAAGTGACAAAACATAAAAATCAAAATCACCTTTTTGTTCAATTTTATAATCTGTGTTTTTGTAATTTTGGTTTTGTGTTTTGGTATCAATATCTTTTGCATTATGAATATTGGACGAATTATATTTTGCCATTGCAAATGCGCCAATTAATGCCCCTGCAAAAAGAATTAATCCGCCCTGAACAAATTTTGACCCCAAAAATTTCATAATGTATTTTTCACTTTCAATGTTTTGCTATAATACCTAAACAACCAATAGGAAATATTTCAACATGTATGGTCAATTAAAAATTAGCACTGGTCTTGCGCGTAAATTCCCAATGCCTGAAAGCTTAAAAGAGCGTGCAATTGCGCTTATTTTAATTGGTGTTGCTTTCTTTTGTGCCGCAATGTTTGACCCATTTCGTGATTTTGTTTCATCTGTAAATGGCAAAACCGCCGATGCAATGTTTCTTAAATCTGAACAATATCGCGGTACAGGGCCAAAACGTAATATTGGCATTTATCTTTATGAAGATGAACAGACAAGCAAATTCATAATAAAGGGAAAAAAAATATATTCAGATCCAAATTTAATTCCGCGAAACGCAAAAGTTGCGTGGCCTTTGGGAAACCCGCAAAATGCGCGGATTTTGGGTGAATATAATTTGCTGCCACATTTGATAATTGCGGCGATTGGAATGTTAATTATGGTTCTTGGCTTTTACTTACAAATACGCGCAAATAAAGAAGTAAATTAATGAATTATCGCCACTCCTATCACGCAGGCAATTTTGCCGATTGCTTAAAACATTTGGTTTTGGTTCAATTAATCAAACTAATGCAAAAAAAAGATAAAGGCTTTATGGTTCTTGATGCTTTTTCCGGAACTGGCATTTATGATTTGCACACCGAATTTGCGGGAAGAAGCCCTGAATATATTGATGGTATTGTTAAAATCTGGGATTATGCGGATAAAAATTCAAACACAAAACCTGCGATTGTCGATTATATTAATGCCTTAAAATTAGTGAATGAAAGCCAAAGATATTATGCAGGTTCACCATTTTTAATATCAAAATTATTACGCCCACAAGATAGGGCCTTTTTCATCGAACTTCATAAAATCGATGTTCAAACCCTTAATGATAATATTTCAGACTTTAAATATGAATGTGAATGTAAGTCGCTTTTTGTTGAGCATAATGACGGCTATCAAGCCGTAAAGTCAAAATTACCACCATATGAAAAGCGTGGTTTGATTTTTATTGACCCGCCTTTTGAAAAACCCGATGAGTTTAGAAATATGATAAACTCACTAAAAGAAGGGCTTAAAAGGTTTGAAACTGGGGTTTTTGCCTATTGGTATGCTGATAAAAATGCCACAGAAACTAAGGATTTTCTAAAAAAAGTAAAAAATCTTGGAAAAAAATATTTGAATGTTTCCATGCAAATACAAAATAAAAATGAAATCAAAGGCTTAGTTAGTTCTGGATTGGTTATAATCAACCCGCCTTATGGCCTAAATGAGGTCTTGAAAGACACAATGGGGCAATTAACTACGATACTTGGTAAAAATCATGGGGCAAAATATACTTTAGAGGCCTTCGAAAGCATTTAAGGTAGTTGCTTTTATTCAAAGGGTTTGTCATAAGTTGTGTGCCTACTATTTCGTTTTTCAATTTTAGTAAAGGATGGTGAAGTTACGCAATGATTTGATCCAAGGTCAAAAACCGATGGTTAAAGCTAGGCGTGATAAGTAGGTTTAGGTTTGTAATTGGCATTTTTGTTAATTATATTTATTGCGAATGGCTAAAACTGTGACTTTGATTACAGTATTTGGGGAAGTTAATGCGTTTCGACGACGATGAAGATGATGATTTTGATTCAGCAAAGAAGAAAAAAGGTCATAAAAGAGGAAGTAAAGAAGAGTTTATAGATCCTTCATTTGTTCCACCACCTGCTTTTGGCGGCGGCGGTTTTAATGATAGGCCACGTGGCGGATTTGGCGACAGACCACCACGTCAAGATTTTGGTGACAGACCGCCGCGCCGTGACTTTGGTGATAGACCGCCACGTCAGGATTTTGGCGACCGTCCTCCTCGTCGTGATTTTGGCGACCGTCCACCGCGCCGTGACTTTGGTGATAGACCACCACGTCAGGATTTTGGTGACCGTCCTCCTCGTCGTGATTTTGGTGATAGACCACCGCGCCGTGATTTCGGTGATAGACCACCACGTCAAGAACAGAATTTTGATAATTTGCCAACAATTAATGGAATTGTTAAATTCTATAATGGCGAACGTGGTTTTGGCTTTGTTTCACCTGAAGGTGGCGGCGCAGATGTGTTTGTTCACGTTTCTGCGGTTCAACGTGCTGGCCTTGAGGTTTTGGAACCAAATCAAAAAATCACATTCCAAATGCTTCCTGATAAATTTGGCAAAGGCCCGAAAGCGATTAATATCGCACTTATCAAAGAAGAAGAATAGATTTTTTAAAATCAAATATATG
>JAPUEP010000252.1 GCA_027492515.1 Hyphomonadaceae bacterium | reverse complement strand
GCCATCCCGAATTTTTCGCCTTATCAATGTTGTTTGGACGCTTGGTCGTTATGACGCGATTTTACCGCGCGAATTTCAAAGCCTTTTACCACCAAGTGCAAAATTTGTGGGCGGGCTTTTGCGCATTGGCGCAAAAAAAGATGGTGCAATTGGCGAAAGATTATCAAACGCACTTGAAAAACTTGGCGCTGTTTGGATTAAATTGGGGCAGATATTATCAACCCGCGTTGATATTATCGGCATTGAACCCGCCAAAGCATTATCAGGCCTAAAAGATAAAGTTGCCCCCTTCCCAGATGCAAAGGCCAAAGAAATTTTGGCGCGCGAATTTTGCGATGGCGATATTTCAAAACTTAACGACTTTATCGGTGATATTGGCCCCGTAATTGCCGCCGCATCGGTTGCACAAGTTTATAAAATAAAATCTACTGATGGGCGTGATTTGGCGCTTAAAATTCTTCGCCCTAATATTGAAAAGCAAATAATGCGCGATTTAGATGCATTATTATTGGGCGCAAAAATAATCAATTTCATTTCACCAAAATCACGCCGCCTTAAACCAATTGAATTGGTGCAAACTGTGCGTGATGCATTATCCAAAGAAATTGATTTACGCCAAGAAGCAGGCGCGTGCGATGCATATGGTTCGATTGGCGAACTAAACGGCCTTATTGCTGTTCCCCAAGTTGAATGGAAATATTCAACCAAAAACACACTTGCAACCACTTGGATTGATGGCAAAGGTCTTACATCACAAGATGCACTTGATGGGGTGGATAGAAAAAAAATCGCCCATGATATTCATACTTCATTCCTTATAAGCGCCCTTGAACACGGTTTTTTTCATGCCGATTTGCATGAAGGTAATTTGATAATTGGCAATGATGGCAAAACCTATTTGGTTGATTTTGGCATTATGGGGCGCCTAGGTCAAAATGAACGCAGATATTTAGCCGAAATTCTTTATCGCTTTATCAAACGTGATTATCGCGGTGCGGCGCGCGTTCATTTTACCGCAGGTTATGTTCCCAAAGATCAAAATGAAGGCGATTTTGCCATTGCAATGCGCGCCGTTTGCGAACCAATTTGGGGGCGCAAGGCAAGCGAAGTATCAATGGGTAAAGTGCTTTTGCAACTTTTTGACGTTACCGAACAATTTGGAATGCAACTTCGCCCTGAATTGGTTTTGCTTCAAAAAACTATGGTTCAAGTTGAGGGCGTAACCCGCAATATTGATATTGATCATGATATCTGGAAATGCGCCGCCCCAATCGTCGAAGCCTTTATGAAGCGCGAACTTGGCCCCGAAGGCATGGCAAAACGCACCAAAGAGCACCTTGAAAAACTTGCCGAAACCTTGATGAAATTACCTGATTTAGTTGATAAATTGGAAAAATTGGTTGACAATAATTGATGTTGCCATTCAACTCCATGAAAGGGGTGGATAATTTGTCAATAAAAGCAAAAGCAGGCGATATTTTATTTCACGCAGGACAAAATTGCGCGGGCTTTGTTGATTTAATTTCAGGAAGCATCAAAGTAAAAATCACCGCCGAAAATGGGCGCGAAATTATTCTTTATCGCGTGCAACCATCACAGATTTGCCTACAAACTTTCCGCTGTTTAACCGAAGGCGAATTATATAGCGCCGAAGGGATTGCCGAAACCGATATTGAATTTAACCTTATAAAAGTTTCAGAATTTCAGCGAAAAATCTCTGATGATGCCCAATTCCGTAATCGAATTTTTAGCGCAGTGGCGGCCCGATTTTCTGATATTGAACGCCTTGTCGAAGATGTCGCGCTTAATTCGATTGAGCACAGGCTTGCGAAATCCTTGCTACGATTGATGGATAATGAAGGATGCATCCATTATACACAGGCGATGATTGCCAATGAAATTGGAAGTGCGCGCGAAGTTGTAAGTCGCCACCTTACCCGCCTTGCAAAAAAACAATTAGTGGAAATTTCGCGCGGTGAAATAAAAGTCAAATCAGCAGAAGGCTTAAAAAAATTATCTGAGGCTTAAAATATTATCTTAGAATGTGACTTAGTCACATACAATCTCATTTCAAAGTGCAATAATTAGCCATCAAACTAGAAGGAAAATTAAAATGCCATGTAATGAAGGAAAAATTGACAGACTGTTGCGCGTTATCGTTGGATTAGCTCTTATTTCTTTGGTTTTTATAGGCCCAAAAGCGGTTTGGGGTTGGGTTGGTATTGTTCCATTGCTTACTGGCCTAATAGGCTTCTGCCCACTTTATACACTTTTGGGAATCAATACTTGTAAAGTGAATAAATAATATAGAATTAGAATGCGGGTCTTAAATTACATAAGATCCGCATGTTACCAAACTAATCCTCAATATCGGCTATTGGTGGAAGGCTTGCATATTCATTGCCCGATGCAATCAATCTATCGAGTGTGGATTTAACAATTGTCGCATCAGGGCAAATCAATAATTCGCGCATTTTCCCCCACACAATTTTTACAATATGATAGCCATAAGCATAGGTTCGCACCCCATCCGTGCCCGAATTGCTTTCATACCAATGAACATAGGCAATTGTATTCCAAGGCATTCCAGAAATTTCAATTCGCGCGATTTTAAAATGAATATCTGGCATGATTTTAAATAATCTATCATACCATTTAACCAAAGAATCATATTTGGTTCGCCGCCCACCCAATGCACCTTGGGCAACAAAGGTGTGGATGAAATTCTTATCAAAACCATTGATTATATTTTTTGCATTTCCCTTATTTATATCGCTGAAGAATGATATAATTTTATTTTTTACAATAAAGTGATACATTGTAACTTCCGTTCAATAATTGAACTATAATATCAATTGCACCTAATAATGCAACGAATTAAAATAAAGTATGGAAAAAAAATCTTTTAATGATTCAGGATGCGCATTCGCAAGAATGCTTTCAATTGTTGGCGAATGGTGGTCACCATTAATAATTCGCGACATATATATTGGCGTAAATAATTTTGATGCCATGGTCGAAAATCTTGAAATCTCCCGCAATTTATTGACGCGGCGATTAAAGCACCTTCAAAATGAAGGTATTATTGAACAAAAACCTAATCTAAAATCCAATAAAGTTAAAATCTATGCCCTGACTGAAAAGGGAAATGAATTAGTTCCCGTAATTTTTTCACTTACAAATTGGGGGCATAAATGGGCATATGATGGCATGAGCCCACCGATTAAATTCATACATAATGATTGTAATCAAGAATTTGAACCTGTGATGCAATGTAACAAATGCGGTAAAGAAATTAATAGCCATAATGTAAGTACAAAAATTGGTACACCACCCAAAAACTTCCATGGCATTAGGGGAATTGCGAAAATAATTTCATAAATCATTTGAAGGCTTGCCAAAACCTCTACCTCATGCAATCTTTGTTATAACAAATCTGCAAGAGGGCAAAAATGACCAACACACCTGACCTTAAAAATTATTGGATGCCTTTTACGGCAAATCGTCAATTTAAGGAAAATCCGCGCCTTTTGGTTTCGGCATCAGGAATGCATTATAAATCCCATGATGATCGCACCATTTTAGATGGAACAGCAGGGCTTTGGACGGTTAATGCAGGGCATGGGCGCAAAGAAATTGTTGATGCCGTAACAAGACAAATGAGCCAGTTGGATTATGCGCCATCATTCCAAATGGGGCATCCAATTTCATTTGAATTTGCCACCCGCCTTGCCAAAATTGCACCAGAAGGTTTTGGGCATGTTTTCTTTACAAATTCAGGTTCAGAATCAGTTGAAACCGCCCTTAAAATCGCCCTTGCCTATCATCAAGCAAAGGGTGATGGTCGCCGTGTGCGCCTGATTGGGCGCGAACGTGCATATCATGGTGTGAACTTTGGCGGCATTTCGGTTGGCGGCCTTGTAAATAATCGCCGTGTTTTCCAAACGCTACCGTATGTTGACCATTTACCGCACACGCATTTGCCCGAAAATGCCTTTGCCAAAGGGCAGCCAGAACACGGCATGAACCTTGCCAAAGAACTTGATAGAATTGCCGCCCTTCATGGCCCAGAAACCATTGCCGCCGTGATTGTTGAACCAGTTGCAGGTTCAACTGGTGTCCTTGTTCCACCAAAGGGATATCTTGAAGAATTACGCGCCGCATGTGACCGTGTTGGTTGTTTGCTTATTTTTGATGAAGTTATCACAGGTTATGGGCGCCTTGGCGCACCATTTGCAAGCCAGTTTTTTGGCGTGCAGCCCGATATTTTCACCACCGCCAAAGGGATAAATAATGGCTATTTGCCAATGGGTGCGGTTTTTGCACATGATAAAGTCCATGATGCCTTCATGAAAGGGCCAGAGCAATTAATCGAATTATTCCATGGCTATACATGCTCAGGCCACCCTGCGGCCTGTGCAGCAGGCTTGGCGACAATGGATATTATGGAGCGTGAAGGTTTGTTCAACCGCGCCGCGACCATTTCCCCGATTTGGGAAAAAGCTGCGCACGGATTAAATGGCACAAAAAACGTTATTGATGTGCGTAACATTGGACTGATAGCCGGAATCGAACTTGCCCCAAGGGACGGCGCAATCGGTGCGCGCGGTTATGATGCCTTTGTAAAATGCTATGAAAAAGGCGTTTTAATCCGCGTAACCGGCGACATAATCGCCCTCTCCCCACCTTTAATAATTGAGGAAGAACATATAGAGCAATTATTTGGCGTGATTAAAGAGGTTTTGGATGGATTGGATTAGCTCTCCTTCCCCAAAAATTGGGGAAGGTGGCGGCGAAGCCGACGGAAGGGGTTTTTCTCTAATCTTCGTATTTAGCTGGAAGGTTTTCAACCCCTTCAGTCATGCATTTGCATGACAGCTTCCCCAATCATGGGGAAGCAGAATTAACCGCCAATCTTTTCCAAACCGCCCATATATTTGCGCAAAACGTTTGGAATTGTGATGCTTCCGTCTTGGTTTTGGTAATTTTCCAAAACTGCAACCAAAGTGCGCCCAACCGCAAGGCCAGAGCCGTTTAATGTATGCACAAAACTGGTTTCTTTATCGCCTTTTTTGCGGGTGCGTGTATTCATTCTGCGCGCTTGGAAATCACCGCAATTTGAGCATGATGAAATTTCGCGATATTTATCTTGCGCAGGAACCCAAACCTCAATGTCATAAGTTTTGCGCGCACCAAAACCCATATCCCCCGTACAAAGAACGATTTTTCGATATGGCAATTCAAGTGCTTGAAGAATGCTTTCGGCAGATGCGGTCATGCGTTCGTGTTCTTCCGCGCTTGTTTCAGGGGTGCAAATTGATACAAGTTCAACTTTCCAAAATTGGTGTTGGCGTATCATACCTGCGGTATCTTTACCCGCGCTACCTGCTTCTGAACGGAAGCATGGGCTTAAAGATGTAAGGCGGATTGGCAATTGTTCTTCATCAACAATATCGCCCAAAACCGTGTTTGTCATTGAAA
>JAPUEP010000251.1 GCA_027492515.1 Hyphomonadaceae bacterium | reverse complement strand
AAACTGCCATAATCAAAAATGACCCAAGACCAGAAAGGTTTTTCTTAGTAGTATAGCCAAATAAACTAAGCCCACCGAATGCCGCCGCAGTTACGAAAAATGTTAGGAAAATTGATTCAACCTTGTAAATCAAGCCCCAAACACCAAGAGACAAACCGATTAATGTCACAATTGTCCAATAAAGAATGCCCGCGCCAGTTTTTGATGGGTTGCGCATAAAGAAGCTTGAACCCAGCAATATCACCATAGGTGCAAATGCAACAACCATACCCAAAGGCGTTCCAAACATTACGTTGCGAACAGGCTCAACCATTGACGTGGTTGCCGCCAAAATACCAGACCAAACAAGGCCAAGGCCCATTTTATTATAAACGCCAAGCATAAAAGAACGAAGGCCCTGATCAACCGACATATCCATAGTGCCGTTTACAGCGCCATATTGATAATTAGGATTAAAGTCGTTCATAATTTTTCCTTCCAAAATAACGTTTCACTTATAGTGGCACGTTTCTCTATATATCGCAATGAGTTTGCATTTTTTCAATATCGCGCTAAATGAATCTTGCAAAAATAAACATAAATATTCTGCAAGGTTAAAAATGCTAAAATTATATTCTTTTTCGCAATCTTCGGCGTCATATCGTGTGCGTATTGCATTGGCTTTGAAGGGGCTTGAATATGAAGTTTTGGGGGTGAATTTGATTGAAAACGCCCACCAAAGCGAAGAATATAAAAATCTTAACCCGCAAGGGCGTGTTCCATATTTAATTGATGGCGAAAATGGGCTTGCACAATCTTTGGCGATTATTGAATATTTGGAAGAAAAATATCCAAATCCATCGCTTTTCCCAAAAGATATTATTGCGCGCCAAAAAAGCCGCGCCTTTGCCCATGCAATTGCTGCCGATATATTCCCGCTTCAAAACCTTTCAACCCGTCGCAAAATTGGCGAAGATTTTGGGCAAAGTGTTGATGATCAGGCCAAATGGTCGGCATTTTGGATTGCACGTGGCTTTATTGGCCTTGAAAAAGAATTGCAAAACAACCCGCCCAAAACCGAATTTTTGTTTGCCGACTATCCAACAATTGCCGATATATGCCTTGTTCCGCAATGGAATAATGCCGTGCGTTATGGGGTTGATTTAACGCAATTTCCAATTCTTGAAAGTTTTGATAAAAAAGCCCGCAATCATATTGCCTTTATTTCAACCTCACCAGATACGCAAAAATGAACCTATCACTCGAAGAATATTTACCATATAGATTGGCGGTCACGTCCGCCAAAGTTTCAGGGCTTATTGCCAAAGCCTATGAAACACGTTTTGGTTTGACCATTCCGCAATGGCGCTTGCTTGCGGTTTTGAATGAACATGCGCCATTATCGCAGCAAGATTTGGTGAACCGAACTTTGATGGATAAGGTAAACGTTTCACGTACTGTTTCATCACTTATTACACGCGGCCTTGTTACAAAAAAATCCCAAGATAATGATAAAAGATTTCAATCACTAAATCTAACAAAAGAAGGCCAAAGCGTGGTTGATGAAATTATCCCTGTTGCCAAAGAATTGGAACATTCCCTACTTGGCACGTTTTCTAAAGAAGAAATCCTATCACTCGATGGCCTTTTACGCGCACTTTGGACGCGTGTGGACGAAATTCAAAAATAATAGTTGCAAATATAAGCATATTGTATGCATAATATTATTTGTAAATATTAGCGTGGAATTGCATTATGTTTTTCGGAAAAAAGAAAGCCAATAAAAGTGATAAACTAGAAATAAATCCACCAGAAAAAACTACTAATGAATGGCTACCTTGGTATGGCAAAGATGATTATATATCGTGTAATTTTGCCTATCGAATGATTTATGAACATATCAAAACCATACTAACTATTGATGGCAGATTACAAGCCGAAACCCTAATGGTCGCTGTGGGTGCGCTTGCGGGCGCATGTGCATTTCAGGCTGTTTATGAAAATCTTATAAAAACGAAAATCGGCATAATAGGCAAAGATTATGTTACTATAGAATTAGTTGACGGGCGTATTTTACTTGCTGGTGACGAATTAAATAGTTTCTTGGTTCAAGAAAAAGAAGGAAGAATTTCACTTTTCCAATCTCTTGCAAAAAGTGCAATTACACTTCAAATGCCGCAAAATCAATTTCCTGACATTAATATGATGTTTAAGCAAAAAATAGAAGACGTCATAAATAACGATTATAATTTGAAAATGTGCGGGCCTGAACACATCCCACAATTAGAACCTGTGAAAATCGTTGATTTGCTATTGCCACATATTAGTCAATGGTTTGCACAATCTGTACCAAGCGGCACAAATTTTGCGCCGCCGTCATTTGAACATAGGCCGATAATTATTAATCTTATTGCTGGCATCTATCTTGAGGAAACAAGTAAGGTTCTTAGCCCTGAAATCGGAATGAAACTTGCTATGGAGGCTGCGATTATAACCTCAAAACTTGGGTTTGAACCTAAATCGCAATAAAAGCCTGAGATATTAATGCAAGAATAAATTCAAAAATAATAGTTGCAAATGAAACTAATTTATTATATCTCCCTTTTGTGAAAACAGGGAGAATATTTTAATGGCTGATTTGTTTGAAAACCCGCTTAATACTGATGGCTTTGAATTTGTTGAATTTACGGGGCCAAACCCTGCGGAGATTTTGGCGAAATTAAAAACTCTTGGCTTTGTTATTGCGGGAAAACATAAAACCAAAGATGTTTTAAGATTAAAACAAGGCGAAATAAATTTCATCCTTAATATGGAAACCCAAGGCCAACCAAGTGAATTTGGCAGACTTCATGGTCAAAGCGCCAATGCAATGGCATTTCGCGTAAAAGATGCCGCATTCGCCCTTGTAGAAGCAGCCAAACGCGGCGCTGAAATTGTCGAACGCAAGAAAGGCCCACTTGAACTTGATATTCCATGCATCAAAGGCATTGGCGGTTCATATGTTTATCTTGTCGATAGATATGGTGATAAATCAATCTATGACATCGATTTTGACCCCGTTGAAAATACCGCCCAAGAAGAAAAAGCCAACAGCCTTGGCTTCACTTATATCGACCATTTAACCCACAATGTTTATAAGGGTGATATGGAAAAATGGGCGAATTTTTACGAAAACGTTTTTAATTTCCGCGAAATCCGCTATTTTGACATTGAAGGCAAAGTTTCAGGCCTTACATCAAAAGCAATGACATCGCCATGCGGTAAAATTCGTATTCCAATCAATGAATCAAAAGGTGTTGAAGGCGTGAAAGATCAGATTGCCGAATATCTTGAAAAATATAATGGCGAAGGCATTCAACACATCGCCCTTGGCACAAATGATTTATTATCATCGGTTGATGGCTTGCGCAAAAATGGCGTTGAACTTCAAGATACAATTGAAACTTATTTTGATTTAATTGACAAACGCCTCCCTGGGCATGGCGAAAATGTTGAAGAACTTAGAAAACGCCGTATTCTTATTGATGGCGCACCATCAGAAGGGCAAGGTCTTTTGCTTCAGATTTTCTCTAATGAAATGCTTGGGCCAATTTTCTTTGAATTTATTCAACGTAAAGGCAATGAAGGCTTTGGCGAAGGTAATTTCCGCGCTTTGTTTGAATCAATTGAACTTGACCAAATTCGCCGTGGCGTTTTGAAGGATAAAACCAATGCTGCCTAATTTGCAAAAAATCCACCATGTTGCTTATCGCTGCATCAATGCCAAAGAGACGGTTGAATTTTACCAAAAAGTTTTGGGCATGGATTTTCAACTGGCAATTTCCGAAGATTATGTTCCATCAACTGGCGAACATGACCCCTATATGCACATTTTCCTTGATGCAGGTGGCGGCAATGTTTTGGCATTTTTTGAATTACCAAAACACCCCGAAATGGGTTTCGACCCCAATTCACCAAAATGGGTTCAACATATTGCATTCGCGGTAAAAGATTATGATGCCTTAATGGCGGCAAAGGAACATATTGAAAACCTTGGCATCGAAGTTATTGGCCCAACCAATCACACGATTTTCAAAAGCATTTATTTCTTTGACCCCAATGGTCACCGCCTTGAACTTGCGGCCGATTGCGCAACCCCCGAACAAATGGCGGAACTAAAACGCGTTGCACCAATCATGATTGATGAATGGAACGAAACCAAAATCGCCCCAAAACACGCGGCGTGGTTACATGACAACTAAACAAAAACCCGCCAATCGGCGGGTTTTTCAAAATAATATGCGAATAAATTTTAAAAACGACGCTTTTTAAAATTTATTCTCCGCTTGTCCCAAATTCATGAGTGAGCATTGCAAAGCAATGCGAAGGTGTGAATTTGAAACCTAGCTTATATATTGCGTTCCATTGATTGCGATGGTTGCGCCATTGATAAAGCCTTTATCTTCAACCAAGAATACAACAACACGCCCAATTTCTTCGGCTTCGCCCAAGCGGCCTGACGGAATTTGTGCAACGATTTTTTGCAAAACTTCAGGGGCAATTGCGGTTACCATTTCAGTTGCGATATAGCCCGGGGCGATACAATTGACCGTGATACCCTTGCTTGCACCTTCTTGTGCCAATGCCTTAGTGAAGCCAATAACGCCCGCTTTTGCAGAAGAATAATTCACCTGCCCGGCCTGACCTTTTTGACCATTGATTGATGAGATGTTCACAATGCGCCCATAACCACGTTCGCGCATACCTTCGATAACGGGGCGCGTACAGTTGAAAAGGCTATCTAAATCTGTTGCGATAACATCGCGCCATTGATCTGGCTTCATTTTGTGGAAGAAGCCATCGCGCGTAATACCCGCATTATTGATTAAAACTTCAACGGGGCCAAAGTCTGCTTCGATTTGTTTGATTGCTGCACTTGATGATTCATAATCAGAAACATCAAATTTAATAACATTAATTCCGGTTTCGGCTTTGAAAGCATTTGCCGCTTCATCATTACCTGCGTATGATGCAACAACGTCAAAACCCGCCGCTTTCAATGAAGTTGAAATTGCCGCGCCAATGCCGCGCGTTCCACCCGTTACCAAAGCTACTTTACCCATTTTTTCCTCCCGATGCTGTTTTTCAGCTTAATGTTTTTGTGAAGGTGCATTGGGTAAAAATCAATAGAACAAAAGTATATTTCCCTTGGGTTATGGGAAAAAAAATTTTGCACTGCATCAAAAATGAAACACTTCTAGTTTTTCGGCTTTGCCTTTGCAAGGCGTGCATCAACTTGTTTTTGTGATTCAAGGCCAAAAGTAACGGTTTCTTGCGGCGTTAATTCAATCAGCGCAGAAATCGTACATTCATTTTTGTCCATTCTATCAATACCAAGCAATTTAAAGCGGCTAAATTTATCAATCGAACCGCCATGATAATCATAAGGTATGATTCCCATCGCAGAAGATGGATCACCCATACCAAAGCAAGTCAAAGGCGCACGATACCAATGCCCAAGGCCCGTATTTAGATATAAAATATCATCACGCCCCTCGCGCTTTACAGCAAAGCCATCAATTTGGCTTGCAAAGGCGATTGTTCCATTTTCACGCCCTGCAAAAGCATCTTCTTTTACTGGTGTAGTATCATTTTTTCCAACCGGCTCGGTCGCAGCGACAAAGAACATTAAACTTGATAATAACATCTCAAATCTCCATGCAATAATGATACAAAAAACAGCGCCAAATTTCCACTTAATTTCCTGTTAGGTGGCGATAAAGACCAAATTATAAAAACAATAAGTTTTTTCTTCATACTTTGCGCTATGTGCCATTGAAATACACCAAATAATTGTATATTGCAGCGCAAAACTTTTAATATTTGGAGGGTTTTGAATATGGCTCGTAAAAAGATTGCGCTTATTGGCGCGGGTATGATTGGCGGCACTTTGGCACATATTTGTGCACGTGAAGAATTGGGCGATGTAATATTGTTCGACATCGCAGAAGGCACGCCACAAGGTAAAGCACTTGATTTAGCCGAAGCATCAACAACCTTCGACAAAGACGTAAACCTTAAAGGTGCAAATTCATATGCCGATATCGCGGGCGCAGATGTTTGCATCGTAACCGCAGGTGTTCCACGTAAACCAGGTATGAGCCGTGACGACCTTATCGGTATCAATCTAAAAGTTATGAAAGCGGTTGGCGAAGGCATTAAACAATATGCACCAAATGCATTTGTAATTTGTATCACAAACCCGCTTGATGCGATGGTTTGGGCACTTCGTGAATTTTCTGGCCTTCCGCACAATATGGTGTGCGGTATGGCGGGCGTTCTTGATAGCGCGCGCTTCAACTGGTTCCTTGCAGAGCATTTTGGCGTTTCAATCGAAGACATTCACGCATGGACACTTGGCGGTCATGGTGATGACATGGTTCCAATGGTTCGTTATTCAACCGTTGGCGGTTTGCCACTTCCTGTATTGGTTGAAAAAGGCGAAATCACCCAAGAGCAATTGGACGCAATCGTAAAACGCACACGCGGCGGCGGCGGCGAAATTGTTGCTTTGCTTAAAACAGGCTCGGCTTATTATGCACCTGCTGAAAGCGCGATTGTTATGGCAAAATCATTCTTGCAAGACAAAAAACGCGCCCTTCCTGTTGCTGCATATTGCGATGGCGTATATGGTCAAAAAGGCATTTATGTTGGCGTTCCAACCATCATTGGCGCCGGCGGCGTAGAAAAAATCATCGAATTCCCAATGGACGCAGGCGAAACAGAAATGTTCGGCAAATCTGTTGAAGCAGTTCAAGGCTTGCTTGCTGCTTGTAAAGAAATTGAACCAAGCTTGGCATAAAGGCCTCAAATAAAATTTTTTACTTCGTAAAATAATTTTATTTGGATTAAAGCGGACAAAAATTTTAGAAAATCCCACCAAGTTTTGGTGGGGTTTTTTATTTACATTCAATGATTTTAATGCAATAAAATATATATTATAACCAATATATTTACCTTCAAATACATGAAAAACTTTTTCTCAATAATAAAAAATGCTTTTTTATTTAAAAATCAAAACATAAACAAACAAAATCAATTTGATTTTGCCAATGACAAACCAGATTTTTTGAAAAATTTTGAAATCAATCTTTTAAAAACTGAAAAAAATCCTTTAGAAAAAGAGTATGAAATTAGATGCAGGTTTTGTAATCACAATAATTTCCAAATCTATTGCTTTAACTCATCAGACGAGGTTGATGTTGAGGAATTAAATCCACATCATTTAGTTTGTGAAAAATGTGGCGAAAAGGAATTACTTTTTGACCTAAGAATACATGGGTATGACGGCACCCTAGGACACCCGCCATCTTACCAAATCGGTGAAGGGCTAGACAATCCAATAAAGTGTAACATCATGTTTTATAATATTAGCGTATCACTAATATATAATATACCCATAGAAGAGTTACTTGAAATCAGTAACGATGAAAATTGTAACTATCAAGACCTATTTGACTTCATTTCAATTTTTGCAAAAAATAGCGATGGCAAATTATTAAAAGAATTCACATATGAATGTGCTTAATTAGCAATATAGTTAAAACCTGAATTACAAATTATTTTTTCCTTTTAAAATTCAAATAAATCCCCGCTCCCGAAAAACATGCTATAATCCCCCCATCAAAACCCAATGATAGCATTTGATAGCATTTTCACGTGAATATCGCGCCCTATTTTTGTCAAAATTTGGAAATATGTGTCAATTATCAATAATTTAGGTGGCATTATGAAGTTTATTAAATTTATCATTGCTTTGGTTTTAGTTTTTGCGTCGCCTGCTTTGGCGGAGACAACGCAAAAATCGGCGCGGGAAACGATTGAAAAATATTATGTGGCAATTGATAAGCATAATTATCGAAAGGCTTTTGAGCTTTGGGAAAAGGATGAAAGCGGTAAGGTAAATATTAAAGGGCAGAATTATAAAGATTTCAAACTTGGCTTTGCCAATACACGTTCTGCCAAGGTTGAAATTATTGAGGTGGGCGAAATTGATGCCGGAATGGGGCATGTTTATATTCAAGTTAAAGTTCATGTCACCGTGCGTGATTTCAAAAACACACTTAAATTTTATGACGGCACGTATGATTTACGCGCAAGGTCACACACCTTCGCCCCAACCGATTGGAAGATTAGTAATGCAACTTTAGAAAAAGTGAAAAATTAACTTCGCCATTTCAACCTTGTAGGCTCAATCGGGTTTTTGAAATCGCGGTTCTCATTTTTGGCATCGCGCCATTCTTTTTTAAGGCGTTGATACCATTTGGCCTGAACATCGATATCATCAATCCAAAGCATTGCTTTTTGATGTTTTAAACCAAGGTTTTGCAAATCAACCATTGTGCCATCTTGATTAAGGAAGGTTTCCGCCAAATACGGCAAAATTGGCAACATTAAATTCAAAAGCGGCGCTTTATCCCAATAAGTAAATTGAACAATCAAAGTTTCATTTTCAGTTTGCGGCAATAGGCAGGTTAATGTGAAAAACTGGCTTTTGCCATTTTCCACAACTTCCCACCGATACCCCGGAAGCATGAAACGGATTTCAGTGGTTACATCATCACCAAAAATCCATTTATATGCAACACTATTGCCAGATGGCCTATGGCGTTCAATTGCCCAGCCAAGATTTTGCGGAACAAATTGTTTTTCTTTGACTTTAAGGCCCACAGATGGCGGGCGCCACCACCATTGATTATGCACAAAACCAACATGCGCAGGATCCATTAATCCAACAACCGCATTATCCATGCTAGCATTGAAAACTTGTGAAACCACAAATTTTGGTTTTTCAGCGCGAATACCAATGTCAGGCGGCGCAATTGGCGCATCCCCCGTGAAACGCGGATTAGAGGCGACATAGACAAAAACAATGCCATTGGCTTCATGGGTCGGATAATGGCGAACCTTTACTTTTGCGGGGTCATAAGGATTGCCATCAACCAAACTTGGCATATGTTGACAAACACCATCAACACCAAAACGCCAGCCATGGTACGGGCATTCAACCACAGGATTACCCTCATGATCCATCTGCTTACCCGCAGAAAGCGGCACAAGGCGATGGGGGCAAATATCGCGCATGGCAAAAACCTTGCCCGCCTTGGTGCGCCCAAATAAAACAGGATCACCCAAAATCATGCGGCGAATATGTTTGCCAGGTTTTAATTCGCTTGATTGTGCACCAAAATACCAAATATCACGCAAAAGGCCGTCATTCTGATTGGTTTCAATTGTATCAATAGTTTTGTTGTCTGATGTCATAGTGTGGTTTTAATCATTTTTTACCACATTGCAAATGCGACAAAATATAAAATAATTTATTCAATCGTTTAACTCAATCAAGTGAGGAAAGTCTAATGATTTTATTGACGCATTTTCGATAATAATATTTATATAATTAATCTCACTATTCCTTTTTTCACCATCAGGAAGTTTCTTTGTTTCTTCCAAAAGAATCCTACAAGCTTTAATATTACTTTCATTCAGACATGATTTTTTTATAACTGAATCATATTGCTTACTTTGTGGATTTCCAAATAAAATCGTATATTGAAAACAAGCTAGGTAATAGTTTTGACACGCGATTATAAAATATTCTTTGACCAAATTGCTTTCGTTTGATGCTAAATTAGCTTTTGAAAGCGCTAGGGCAAGGCCATAACAACCTTCTGACAATTTCAAATTGCATGATTTTTGAAAATACTTTTGTGCTAATGATTTTGAGGATTTTGAAGATACACCATTCCAATGTATCGCCCCAATATCATAACATGAAGCGGCATCATTCAGTTCGCAACCTTTTGAAAAACTATCAAAAGCAGCTTCATAGTCTATTTCATTTTGCTTTAGCTTCGCCTTATATACTACAAGTAAGTTACATGATTTTGCGTGCCCTTGGTTACAAGCATATTCTAAATTTGATAGTTTTCTTTCGCTTTGTGGTTCTTCAACACTATAATTAAGCATACGATTTTTTGCTGACCCATAACAAAAATCAAATACATTTTGTCTACAAAACTTATCAACAATATCTTGTTCTATTTCACCCTGAGGTCGGTCATCTTCATAATAGCTTTTCACAAGGACAAGATTTTCGACCGTCGAATAATAACATGAAGGCATAAAATCCATTTTACAGGCAGAATAAATTTTTGAAATGCCTTTTGTAAAATCTTCATCAATGTCACTGGCCTCAAGTATTTTTCCCAAATTATGACAATCAACGGGGCTATTTAAAATGCATGCTTTTTCAAAATCTTCAACATATGAATAAGCTGACTTTTTGCGGTAAATATATTTCTTTGAAGCAGCTTCACAATTTTTAAAAAGTGAATTTTTACATACAATACTTCTTGATTGAATACTTAATTCGTTATTGAAGCCTTCTAAAAAACCGCCATAAATTCTATATCCATTTAAATAAAACAAATCACCAACAATTTTACAAGAGTGTTGGAAATGTAAAAAACACGACTTGGATAAAACTTCCTCTAAGTCTTTATCATCTTTATAATTTTGATCAGATTTTGAAAGTTTCAAATCTGCGACTAATGCACAACCTAAACCATCATTTATATCACATGACTTTGAATATAGTTTATTAGCAAGACCCTCATCTTTAGGGCCGCCCTCAGAATATTGATACATTTGCCCAGCATAATTACAAGCAATTGCGTCATTCTGTGAGCATAATGAATCAAATGACAATCTTGCTTCTTTATATTTTTTTTCCAAATATAATTTACGCCCAGCAATTAACTCAATACTCAATTGGTTTTCTGGATAATTACCCCAAATCATTTCCCCTTTGGCAAAGGCAGGGGCGGGATTTATGAAGACTGAAAGAAATAAAACACAAAGAGAACTAAATTTAAAGCAAGGTTTTTTACAATGCCCCTTAAATAGCATTCTAATTCTGTAAAAAAATCTTTTGTAAAATGACATACTAGGCATAATTATTTATAGCTTATATAGAAACAAAATAAACTATAAATAAAGCATTACACTAATTATAAAAACTTACCACTTTATCATTCAAGCAAAATGTCAATTAACAATATTAAGGTCAGGGCGCGTATAAATCATCGAGAATTTAAGCGCCAAATTGCCAATATTGCTTATCATAAAACCGTTGGTCTTGGGTATTAAAACGCCTGAACCTTCTTCGACATAAATTTCATTATTATCTATTGTGACGATACCTTCGCCAATTTCAAAGCGAAGAAATCTATCAAAAATAGAATTGGCATCTAATTTTATTTCTTGCCCCTTCTCTAAGGTCATAATTTCAATTCGAAAATTGTCACCCTTAAAAAGGGTTTTTCGAAAATTATTATTTTCCAAAGTTTGGCGCGCAATATCAATTGCCAAACCAGCCATTTTCCACTCCTTAGAAGCGAAGTTGCAATATGCAACTTAAACACACACAAAAGATTTATAGCAAAAAATCATCTATAAATAATTTTATGGCTCAAAGGCATTTTACTATAATTTAGTGAAAAATATACATATTAACCTAGTAAATCTTCTAAAAAGAATGCGGACAAATCAGCGCGCCCCGACAGCCCTGATTTTTGATAAATAATTGTTGCTTGGGCACGGGTGGTTTTTTCATTTGTTCCACGAATATTTGCGATTTCGCGTAATGATAGGCCTTTTAAAAGCATAAAGGCGATTTCCTTTTCTGCCGCGCTTAATCCCCAATCATTTAATTGGCGCGCTATTTCGACTGAAAGGCCAGTAATGTGAATTTGCGCCCTTTTGCGCCATTCATTTGTGGCTTCTTCTTGGGCAACAAGTTTGATTTGGGTTTGTTCAAGATTTTTCTTCAACTTGAAACTTCCCCTAAGTAAAATAAAGACGCCCGATGATGCAATTAATGCCATTAATGCTTCAAACCCAAGGTGCAAAACACCACCGCCATGAATGAAGTCATCACGTAAATCAGCCAAAAGGAAAATCACAATCGCCAATAGGGCAATAAGGATTATCAGGCGTTCTCTATTTTTCATTTTACAAACTAATCCTTATCTTTTTCGCCGCGTTCACCCTTTTCGCCTTTTTCATTTTGCTCTTCTTTTTCTCTTTTTTCGTGTTCAGCTTTTTCGTTTTCTAATATCACTTTACCATTAGCATCAAGCATTTGGTTATTTTTGTTCATCAAATTGGGTGCGACAGAATTAATATTTCCATCTTTTTGATTATATTCCATGCGTTCCGCTTTTTCAGATTTTTCATCTTCTTCGCCTTCTTCACGCTCACCGCCTTTGGAATTTTTGCCATCATGGTCTTTATGTTCTTCGGCTTCTTCGCCCTCTTCGCCTTCTGCACCTTCATTTTCACCAAGCACAAGGGTTTTGGCACCAAGTTGGAAGGTTTTGGCCTGTGGATTATAGTTTGAGCTTAATGCAAAAGCTGCGCCGCCAATTAAAGTAATGAATAATGCACCAACCCATGCAAGACTATTTGGAATTCCGGTTTCACCCGCAACCGAATCTTTATGACCAGAAAGCATGGCAATTCCCAAAGGTTCGTGTTTGGTCGCCGTATGGAAAATTATGCCAACAATATGTAATCCTGCAATTATTGCAAAAATGGTTGCCAATGTTTCGTGAATTTCTTTTACATTATGCATTTGATCGCGCGATGTTGCGGTCAACATCATATATCCAGTGATAGGAATAATAAGCGCAATTAGCATCATGGCAATTGCGGCAAATGATGATGCAGGATTACGGCCAATCGTTCTTGGGAAATTGCCTTTGAAATATTCAATTAAACCTATTGGATTTAATTTGAATGAGCTAAAACGTGCATATTTTGAACCAACAAAGCCCCATATAATTCGCAAAACCACGGCAATTGCCATCATTGCACCAAAAAACATATGAAGCGGGTAAAGCGCGCTTTCATCATCTGTAAATTTGCCAATTGAAAAAGCACCAACAAATCCAAAGGCAAAAAGCCAATGGAAAACTCGTGTGGGCAAATCAAATACTAAAGTGGTTGAATTATCTTTATTCATTTGTATCTCCTGTGATAATTCATTTTGCACTTTAAAATATTATTCGCATCGGACATAAGCCCCATTCAAAGCAATAATATGAAGAATGCGGCATTTGCCGCAAATATCCCCATAATAAAATTGTGGGCTATTATAGCGCATTGAATTGCAAGGAAGGTTTGATATTTAGGCTTTATGGAAAATATTGAACATGAAAATAGAGCACGCGAACAATTAATCGCGCACGCAAATTCAATTGGGGTTACACCTGAATTCATTTCAGATTTGGTTGACGAATTTTATTCGCGCGTTCGCAAACACCCAAGTCTTGGCCCAATTTTTAACAATAAAATTGAGGATTGGGATGGGCATATTTATAAATTAAAACATTTTTGGGCAAGTGTTTGCCTTCATTCGGGCACTTATTCAGGTCGCCCAATGCCGGTTCATATGGCGCTTAAGAATGTTGAGCCGTTTCATTTTGCCCAATGGCTTGAATTATTTGAACAGGTTTTGACCGAACTTGCGCCCAATTATGATGTGGTTGAATATTTTATGGAACGCGCCAATCGAATTGGGCAATCCCTAAGCCTTGGTATGTTTTATAGGCCATAATGGTTTGACCTTTTAAAATTATTTTATATGCTCTTGCCAAAGGTGGGGGCATGACAAATCAAAAAGACGAAAACTGCAAAAATTGCGGTACGAAAATAATGGGCAAATATTGCTTTTCATGTGGGCAAAACACTGATTTGCATCATCGTTCGTTTTTCCATCTTATGTATGAAGCCTTAGAAGGGATTTTTCATTTTGATGGGCGTTTATGGCGAACTTTACCTGCTATTTTTATTCGCCCTGGAACATTGAACAAAGACTATATTGAAGGGCGAATAAATCGCCATGTTCCACCCTTCAGGTTATTTCTTGTAACCCTTTTCATTTTTATTTTCACAAGTGAATTCAAATTAGAAAAAGCAATTCACAATGTCGAAAATTCACATGAAGTTTCACAAAAATCCTATATTGATGCCCACAAAAATAATCTAGATACAAATCAGAACAAAGAAGAAGCCAATTCAATAAAAATTGAAAACGAATATTCTGAAAAAAAAGGCAAATCATATGAATATAAATTTGATTTCGAAAAATTCATGCAAGGGCATGATGATAAATTAATAGATGGCATCAAAAATTCCCAAATAGATTTACCAATTTCAAAAGAAGCAACGCAAAAATTTAAAGATGGTTTGGTAAAGGCTGCATCCAATCCTAAAGTATTCATAATTTCTGCCTTTAGCTGGGCACATAAATTGGCAATTTTATTGCTGCCGATTAATGCAATCGCGCTTGCAATTGTTTATATTTATAAGCGCAAATATTATTTTTATGACCATTTATTGGTTTCTATGACGATGATGTCATTTGTGTTTTTATCGATATCAATATCTTTATGGTTGCCCGCGCCTTATGGCGGAATTCTTTATGGGTTTTTATTTATTTTAACCCCAATAAATTTCTTTTTCACATTACGCGGAACTTATGATTCAGGATGGCTTGGCGCATTATTAAAGACCTTATTCATTTGCGCCATTACAACCATATCTTTTTCAAGTTTGATTTTACTAATCATGGGTGTTGCGGCTTATTATTCATAAAAAAAGGGGCAAATGCCCCTTTTCTTACACGGCCTTTGGAATTTCCAACCCGCGTTGAACCGCAGGTCTTTCAAGCCAAATATTTAAAACTCTTGATACATTTTTAAAATTATCAAATTCAACTAAATCGCCCGCACCATAAAAACCGATTAAATTTCTTATCCAGCCGAAAATTGCAATATCGGCAATTGAATATTCGCCCATAATCCAATCACGCCCTTCAAGTCTTTTATCTAAAACCCCAAGCAGGCGTTTTGATTCGCTGACATAGCGTTCCAGCGGTCTTTTATCTTCGATTTCCTTGCCATCGAATTTATAGAAATAACCAATTTGACCAAACATTGGGCCAATTGATGCCATTTGGAAAAATACCCATTGCAAAGCTTCATAATGCGCATTGGCATCTTTCGGCAAAAACTTACCTGTTTTTTGCGCCAAATAATAAAGGATTGCACCAGATTCCCATAGTTCCAAAGGCGCCCCATTTGGCCCATTCGGATCAATGATTGCAGGGATTTTGCCATTAGGGTTTAATGAACGAAATGCGTCTGACTTTGTGCCATTTTCGGAAAAATCAATATAATGGGCATCATATTCAATTCCCAATTCTTCAAGCATAATCGATACTTTCACACCATTTGGCGTGGCAAGCGAATATAATTGAATGGCATTCGGGTTTTTTGGCGGCCATTTTTTTGTAATTGGGAAATTTGATAAATCTGACATTTCGTCCTCCTATATTTTTTATATAGGTCAGGTTTTTATTAATTCAATATTCCCGAACTAAGGAATTTTGTCACCAATTAACAAAGCACGCGCAAATTTCATTGGCGGCGAACCAAAGGCAAGAACACTATCATGGTATTTTTTCAGATTAAATGAATTGCCTTGTTTGGCTTTATAAATTTCGCGGGTTTCATAATGTTCCAAGAAACCAACAAAATATGTTGATAATTGCGTATAAGATAATTGCGCACGTCGCCATTTACCACGCGCCTCGCTTTCTTCTTGGAATGCGGTTTGGGTAAGAAGTTTCATCATTTCATCTTCTGTCATGCCTTCGCAATGAATTGCTTGGTCAATAAGGGCATTGGTAATTGTGCGAAGATAAACTTTTAATTGCGTCAATTTATAAAGTGGGTCATCAGATTTAAAGCCCTGTTCGACCATTACGCGTTCGGCATAAACGGCCCAGCCTTCGATGAAGGAGCCAGACGATAAAACCGCCCGCAAAATACTTTTGCATGAATTGGCGTGGAATAATTGAACATAATGCCCCGGCATGGCTTCGTGGACGGCAATATCTTGAATGCCGCGCATATTATATTCTTTTAAGAATGAATCTGATTTTGCATCATCCCAATCATCAGGGACAGGCGACACTGCGTAATAAGTTGCCAAATTTTTATCAAGTGGCCCCGGACTATCACAATATGCAACCGCATAGCCGCGTTGGAATTCAGGCATAAGGATTACTTTTACTGGCCCATCGGGCAAAGTTATAAAATCTTTTTCTTGAACAAATTTACGCGCAATTTCGGTCATTTTTGTTGCGGTTTCAACCAATTCATTGCGTTTTGGGCGCTCTGAAGCGGCTAAATCAAGGGCGTTTTTGATTATTGCCTGTTCTTGCTCTGATGTTGGATTATTTGGCGCATCGTTTCGATTAAGTGCGGTTTTGGCAATTTCATACATTTGCCCGCGAACTTTTTTAATCTCTTCTAATGCGCGCTTTTTAATATCTTGGCGCGTCAGGTTTGACATTAATGAAAACGATAATGTCTTATCAAAAATCTGCGCCCCAACCCTAAAATCGCCTTTGGCATTTGGAATAAGGGTTTCATCAATCCATTTTTTATGATTATCAAGTGCAACCTTCACAAGTTTCAATGAAGTTTCATAATCAATATTGGAATTCATATTATCCATTTTTTCAATTATTGGATAAACCATTTCTGTAAAGGTTTGCTCTATCCCCAAAAATTGCGCGGCATAGGTTTTCGCATAATTTGGCGGCACTTTTGACGGTATAATTTGCGCGCGCATATCTTCAAGAATTTTCGGGATTTTTCGATAACGGCGCATAGAATTAAAGGCACGTATATTGGCAGGTGCAAATTCGCGCGCCATAAGATTATAAACCGCGCCACCCGCAACACTATGATAATAAAGCGGGTTCCATTCCCATTCTTTGACTTCTTCCAAACTAAAAATTGTTGATTTTAATGAATTTTCCAAAATTGCATAATCAACCTGATTATCACGTGAAAGTTTGGCGCGGTTAATTTTACCAAGTTTTGCCAAAGTATTTTTATTAAACACCAATTGCGTTACACGGCCTTTGACACTTAAATCATCGACTTGGTCATCAAATCTATGGTCGCCAATTTGCGTTGCTTGTACAGGCGAAAGCCTAAGATAATTATCAAGCCACCATGCGCTTAGTTTTGCAAATTCCTTATCGGCTGCGCTTTGGCTTGCGGCATTTGCCGCCCCTGCGACCAATGGTAAAGTTGAAAATATCCCAATATTAAGTGCGCGGCGCGTTATATTCATTTCCAAAATCCTTGTTTTTGATGATATGAACACGATTTTTGAAATTAATCCATTATTTTTACTGAAACTTACATGCCATTGCGCTTTTAAATTTGATTAAAAATCGCTAAAGCACACACGGAAACAATTATACGGATAAAAGCAATGAACACCCAAAATGAAACCGAAAAAAAGCCACGCCCAACAAGGGTTTTTTCAGGTGTACAACCAACGGCAAATATTCATTTGGGAAATTATCTTGGCGCGATTAAACGCTTTGTTTCGGTGCAGCACGAAATGGAAAGCCTATTTTGCGTTGTTGATTTACACGCCATCACGGTTCCACAAGACCCAAAAATGCTAAAAGCGCAAACGCGCGAAGTTGCGGCGGCTTATTTGGCGGCGGGAATTGACCCGAAAAAATCAATTATTTTCGTTCAATCAAATGTATCGGCACATGCCGAACTTGCATGGGTTTTAAATTGCGTTGCGCGCATGGGCTGGTTAGAGCGTATGACACAATTCAAGGATAAAGCGGGCGAAAATTCGGAACGCATGTCGGTTGGCCTATTTGATTATCCAGTTTTGATGGCGGCTGATATTTTGGCATATAAGGCAACCCATGTTCCTGTTGGTGATGATCAGAAACAGCACCTTGAACTTGCGCGCGATATTGCCCAAAAATTTAACACAGATTTCAAAGCCAAAGGCTTTTTCCCAAGCCCTGAACCTTTAATCGGCGGCCCTGCATCGCGCGTTATGAATTTGCAAGACGGCACAAAGAAAATGTCAAAATCTGACCCTGCCGATTTGTCGCGCATCAATCTTACCGATGATACAGACACAATTGTTCGCAAATTAAAAAAAGCGCGCACCGATCAATTCCCGATGCCTGAAACTTTGGATGAATTAAAAACGCGCCCTGAAGTTGATAATTTGGTTGGTATTTATGCGGCAATGGCGGAAACCACGAAAGAAGCGGTCGTAACCCAATTTGCAGGGCAAGGTTTTGGTGCATTCAAACCTGCGCTGGCGGATTTGGCTGTTGAAAAACTTGCCCCAATTACCGAACATATGCGCCGCCTTATGGGCGATGCGCCCGAAATTGACGCCATCCTAAAAGATGGCGCCGAACGGGCAAATGCAATCGCACAACCAATATTGAAACAAGTTAAAGAGATTGTTGGCTTCTTTAATTAAAACGCGCAATTAAACTTATAACTAAATATAAATTGGCAATATGACCCAATAGGAATATTAATGTTCTAAATGGTATTGGCGCGCCAATCATCATAATAATGAAATGCCCCAGACGGGCAAAGAAATAAATTGCGCATGCTATACTTGTATTAATTGCACTTCCACTAAAATAAGATATTATCGCAAGCGGTGCAAAAATCGCTATATTTTCAATTGCATTAATATGCGCCTGAACATTTCGTGCCGCCCATTTTGCTTTTTGCGGCGGGTCTGGTGGTGGGTTCCATCCCATACTAGGAAGGCCAATTTCTTTGACGCGGTTGTAAACATAAGGCATCCACATTGTCGCCACTAATAATAGGTTGCAAGATAGCCAAAATAATTCGTTTTTCATATTATTCCCCAAAGACAGAATTTTTAATTGAATCAATTACACACGGGCAATTATAATTATGTATATGTTGCCGCCCGACATCACTTAGCCAAGTTGCATTTGTGGTGTCTGGAAATTTTTCGACATTGTTAATAAGCTTTTTAACGATGTAATTTTTGAAATCATTTCGCGGCAAATTCTCAATGATTTCATCTAACAAAAATTTTGGAAGATTATTTAAACCTAAACCAAAAACATCCATAGCTGCGCCAATATGAACTATTGCAACTTCAGGCTCTTTCCGCATTGCGATTCCTGCGCTTGTATGTAGAGCAATCGCATCCCAAATTAGTTCAGTTTTTTCAGGCGGATACTTTTCGGCTTGTAATAAGTTTTTTGCCGCATCTGCACCAACTAATTCAAACCTATCATCTTTTTCAAATTCATCTGTAATTCCAAGATCATGCAAAATTGAAGCAATAAAAGAAGCCTCTTCGTCAAACTTCCACCTTCTTGAATTTGCCGCAATTGCGCCAAACACATAAGTTCGCATTGTATGACAAAATAGTGTTTCATCAGAAAATTTATAGGCAATTCTCATTGCTTTTTGCGCGATTTCGCTATCAGGGATGCGTATCCCTGCTATTTGTTTTGGATAATTCATATTTCACCTTTTTAAATGTTGAAATATCGCGCGATATTTTGTACTGTATCGCACAAAATAATATATTGCAATACTTTTATGCGAAAGCGCACAAAATATGAAGAAATTAGGTCGTCCAATAAAATATGATAGTGATACCGCACTAAAAGCCGCAATGCGGGTGTTTTGGGAAAAGGGTTTTAACAATACTTCGCTTGATGATTTGGTGGAAGTGACAAAAATGAACCGCCCAAGCCTTAGCGCAGCATTCGGTAGTAAAAAAGAAATCTATATAAAGGCTGCAAAAATGTTTGCCTTTGATTATGGCGAAAAAATTAAAGCGGCAATTGATAATGATGATATTATTCAATCAATTAATAATGTAATGAAAATTGCACTTGATACATATTTATTTGATGAAGATGCGGCATTGGGCTGCTTTATAATATCAACATCACCATCTGAGACCAAGGAAGAAGATATAAAGGCGCTTATAAAAAATCTATTATCCCAACTCGATGAATTATTTATCAATCGTTTTGAAAGGGCAAAGCAAAGCGGACAAATAATAGAAACTTCAAACCCAATCGCACTTGGCAAGATGGTATCGGCCTTTATCCAAAGCCTTTCATTAAGGGTTAGATCTGGAAACAATGAAAAAGAATTAAAGGCATATTGCCAAGAAGTTTCATCGTTAATTGAACAATTTGCAAAATAAATTTGGCTTAATATAATTAAATATCTGCACGCAAAACTTCCAAAAATTGTGCGCCATAGCGTTCAAGTTTTTGTGCGCCTACACCTGAAATTTCGGCGAACTCATCCAATGTTTGTGGTTTTGCATTCGCCATTTCTTGCAAGGTTTTGTCATGGAAAATAATATAGGGCGGCATATTGGCCTCAAGCGCAAGTTCGCGGCGTTTTGCCTTTAATTGTTCGAATAGATTTTGGTTTTCATTGTTTAAAATTGGCGCAGCTTTTGATTTTGCGGCGCGTTTTTCCTTGCGGCTTGGCGCTGCTTTAAGCATGATTGTTGATTTTGATTTTAGGAAATCAAGGCCCTCTTTAGTAATTGAAATGCCGCCATTTTCAGATGAAACATGAAGATAATTAAGCGCGATTAATTGGCGATAAATGCTTTGCCATTCGGTCTTTTTTAATTCCGCGCCAATTCCAAAAGTGCTTATTTTATCATGACCAAAGTCTATTATTCTATCATTACCCTTGCCCGTTAAGACATCAATTAAATAGCCCGCGCCAAATCTTTGCCCCGTGCGATAGACATTGGAAATCGCCTTTTGCGCGGCAATTGTGGCATCATAAGTTTTGGGTGGATTTTGGCAATTATCGCAATAGCCACACGGTTTTGCCACTTGCCCAAAATATTCAAGCAAGATTTGGCGGCGGCATTTTGCGCTTTCACATAGGCCTATAAAAGCATTTAATTTTGCGTGTTCAATGCGTTTTTGTGTGTCGGGTGAATTGGTATCATCAATAAAATTACGAAGCATTGCAATATCGGAAACCCCATAAAGCAAAAGTGCATCCGCCTTTTCACCATCGCGCCCTGCGCGTCCTGTTTCTTGATAATAGGCCTCTATATTCTTTGGGATATTGGCATGAATAACAAAACGTACATCGGGCTTATCAATACCCATGCCGAAAGCAATTGTGGCGCACATTATTATATTTTCTTCACGCAAAAATTGCGCCTGATTACGCTCACGCACCTTTGGCGAAAGACCCGCATGATATGGCAGGGCATTATAGCCAATTTCACAAAGCCAATCTGCCATATCCTCAACATTCTTGCGTGATAGGCAATATATTATTCCACTATTACCCTTGTGGCGGGCTTGCAAGAATTGGGTTATTTGCGCTTTTGAATTATCTTTGGCAATTATTTCATAAAAAATATTTGGTCTATCAAAACCCGTTATAAAATGTTGCCCGTTTTCAAGATTTAGTTTTTGGATAATATCTTTGCGCGTTGGTTCATCGGCGGTCGCCGTAAGGGCAATGCGCGGCACATTTGGAAAGCGTGTGGCAAGAATTTCAAGACCTTGATATGATGGCCTGAAATCATGGCCCCATTGGGAAATACAATGGGCTTCATCAATTGCAAAAAGCGCGATTGGCAATTTATCAAGCGCATTTAAAAACCCGCCCATCAAGACACGTTCTGGCGCAACATAAAGCATATCTAATTCATTATTTTGGATTTTATCGAAAATCGAATTTACTTCATCATTCGCTATGCTTGAATTAATTGTTGCCGCGCGTATGCCCAATTGTAAAAGCGCATCAACCTGATCTTGCATAAGCGCAATAAGGGGGGATATTATAATTCCAATCCCATCACGAATTAAAGATGGTATTTGATAACAAAGCGATTTACCGCCACCCGTTGGCATAATTACAAGCGCGTCTTTACCTTTTAATACGCAATCAATTATTTCATCTTGCGGTGCACGAAAATTTTCATAGCCATAGATTTTATTTAATATTTGCCGCGCTTGGTTCATTGTGCCACATTTCATAATTTGCCCGTATGCGTCAACTATTATCAACCATTGCGAAAAGTCTGTTTCAATATTTTTAAATATCGGGTAAAAGGAATTCAAATTTTTAGGGGTCAATTATGAGTATTGGACAAAATCTTCGCCTACTTGGAAGTAAGGTCAAAAACATGTTTACTTTTGGCAAAAAAGGCGATGAATTTGCAACCACTGATGCCGCACCTGCGGCTGCTGGCGCATCTGCACCTGCACCAAATGAAAAGAAAAAATCTAATTTTAAATCATTGGGCATTTTTCTTTTGCTTATGATTGTCCCGCTTTATTATATTGTTGGTTCACTTTTAACCCACCGTATTAATGATGATTTAAACTTCAAAGTTGGAACACCGCAAGCGGGTAAATCAATCACTGTTGAAGTTATGGCAGGTCTAATTGACCGCGAAGTCAATAAAACCAAATGGTCACCTAATATTCAGGCTTTTGAACCGGCGGCGCTTTTGCGAATTGGCGGCAATATGGTTAATTTCCAAACTGGTATTGTGCGCTCTTTGGCAACTGTTACTTTTGAAATGGAAAGCCGCCTTGCACGTGTTCGCGGCACTTCATCAGAAGACCCTGATATGGCGGCGGCACGCCAAGGTCTATCACGTTCTGCTGACACTTGGCTTTGGGCGGGTGCAGATGGCGAATATCGCAAGGCGCACGATGCATTAATTCGCTATAATAACCGCCTTGCCAATGGGCAGGCAGTTTTTGAAGTACGCGCCGATAATCTTCAAGGTGTATTGGATAGAATTGCCCTTGATTTAGGTGGCATCTCTGACAATTTGGAAAACCAAGTTCTTACTGGTCGTAAAATGTTTATCGATACACGCGCCGATAAAGTATTTTATTATTCAAAAGGCCAAGCCTACGCATATTTCATAATCTTGCGTGCTTTGCGTGAAGATTATCGTTCTGTCCTTCAAGAGCGTCACGTTGAAAAATTATATGATGCAATGCTTGCCGACCTTGCGCTTGCTGCGGATATGAAGCCTTTAATTGTTCAAAATGCCAATACAGACGGCGCAATTTTGCCAAACCATTTGGTTGGCGAAGGTTTTTACATCCTACGTTCACGCGCAAAATTACGTGAAATAACCGATATTTTGTTGAAATAATATGCAACGTAAACTTCTTTGCATCGCCGATAATAGTATTGAAAGCAAAACCGCCGTTTTGTTTGCGGCAAAACGTGCGGCACTTAATGGTTCACAATTGGTGATTTTGCGGGTTATTGAACCACCTGAAAATTCATTATTAAGCACAATTGGTGATGCAATTATCGATGATTTACGCCTTGAAGCATTGGATAAATTGCAAAATCTTCATAAATTGGCAAAAGAAAGCGCGGGAATTGATGCGCAAATCATCATCCGCGAGGGGGATTTATCACGCGAAATAAGCAATTTGATTGATGAAGATACGGAAATCAAAACCTTGTTTTTGGCAACATCATCGGCAAAATCTGGCCCTGGCCCAATTTTGAGCGCGGCAACACGCGGTGCATTGATTTTGGGCAAAAGACGGGTTGGAATTATGATTATCCCCGCTGGCCTTAATGATGATGAAATCCTTGAACTTGCAGGGTAAATGCAAATAAATTGCGCAATTTCCTTGTATTTTACTCAAGAATTATCCATATAGGTTTTGGAGACTTATTATGTTTATTCAAACCGAAGCAACCCCAAACCCTGCCACATTAAAATTCATTCCTGGGCGCGATGTTTATAAAGATGGAACGCTTGAATTTAATAATCGCGGTTCGGCGGATTTTTCACCATTTGCACAAAGCCTTTTTAATATCGACGGCGTGAAATCTGTAATGTTTGGTGATGATTTCATTGCGATAACCAAAAATTCAAACATTGAATGGCATCATTTAAAACCCGAAGTTTTGGGCGCAATTATGGATGGCTTTGTTGCTAATATGCCAATTTTTATTGGCACAAAGGATGAATATAGGCCTGCCCCTAAATATGAAGGCGATACCGCACTTGTGGTTGCTGAAATTGAAGAATTATTATTAACCCGCGTTCGCCCCGCAGTTGCCCAAGATGGCGGCGACATTGAATTTGATTCATTTGATGAAGATACAGGCGTGGTTTATTTAAGAATGCGCGGCGCCTGCTCTGGCTGCCCATCAAGTGCGATTACACTTAAAAACGGTGTCGAGAATATGATTAAACATTATGTTCCCGAAGTTACACGTGTTGAGCAGGTGTTTTAAGCCGCCTCTTCTCTCATCAATGTTATAGTCATAGTTTGGTTATGCAGTCCTGCAACAGGGCTATCATTTTGCGGGGAAATTTCGCCGTAAGAATAAAAACCTGCAAGCGGGATATTTTCACCAATTATATTTGATAAAGCCTCAATCTCTTGTGCGGTGCGTGAACCCAAAAGAATTCGGCGCGCCACGCATGAAACAACAAGGCATAAATCGGGTGAATTATTTTCATTTGCAGCTTTTAAGCTACTTATGGCGTGATTTGCCGCTTGTGTTGCACCATCAATCAGTCCCGGCATATTGCCATGCATTAATTTTGCATTCCAACCTTCGGGAACGTCACCTGCGAAAGTTAATGTGCCATTTTCACGGTCAACATTCATAATTGCGCGAACAACACCTTTTTCAGGATGATTAGGCGGCCAAACTTTTAATGGATATAATAAAGCCGAAGCCTGTAATGCCATTTTTTCAGAGCCGACATAATCATCATAAAGCTCAATCGCGGGCATTTCATCAATTTCACTTACAACATTGCCTTTGGACTTTGTAATTTTCCATTCAGGCCCAAATTCAAACCAACCGCCAAAGCTTGCATGACTTACTTGAAGTTTTTTTGAATAAAAGCCAATTGCAATTGCGCCATGATCAAAAATTTCGGTACCAATTAAAAGGCGGGTTTTGGCAAAGCTTTCGCCATCGCCTGCAAGGCCACCACTTATTGGAATTTTATCCCCTAAAACAGCGGCAATACCTTTAATAATTTCCGAGCCATTGATAAAAAGCCCATCACACATAACAAAAACTGCAACTAAATCATCAGCCTCTAAATCAAGGCCAAGTTTTGCACCTAATTCATAGCTTTGGATACTATCTTCTATACGTGCGCATGAATGGCGAATTGTTGAACTATCAAAACCAATAGCAATACCAGAAATACCGCTATCAAAAGTTTTTTTGCCATTAATATTGGTTCCAGTTGAACAACCAACCACAAGGGAATCGCAAAACTTTTCGTTTATTTTTTTAAGCTCGCGCGAAGTTTCGATTTCATCGCTATTACCAAATAGAAGAACCAAATCAGGCATTTTATTTATGCCAGAAAATTCTTTTTCTAAGGCATTATAATTATCGCCCAAATTTAATGAGACTTCCCTGACCCACATATTATTTTCCTCTTACCTCTTAGTATCATTTTTAAACTACTAAAAGTTGAAGGAACACGATTTATAAAAATGAAAATTGATAAATTGAATTTATATAAAATTTTAAAAAAAATGCGCCGATTAAGGCGCATTTTTGTTAATGTGTTGAATTTTTAATCTTTTAACTTGGCAATTCCAAGCATGTCCATAACCATCTTTTCATAGAATGGTTCAGATTCGCCACTTTTGATTTTATTCAAGAAGTATTTTTCAAACCCAATTTTAGCCATATGAACCCACTTGCCCGAGCTTGACCAATTGCGATTTCGCGGTGGAATTTGCGGCTGTGCAACAAAGGCAACACCTGAATCACCAAAGTCTGCAAGGCAAACTGCATTCCATGTTCCTTCTTCATCAGCAGGTCTTCCATTTAGCAAATGCCCGATATTATGCGCGGTTGCTGTCACCATCGATTCAATCATAAAGCCAGTTTTTGGAACACCACATGGAACAGGGGTTGGCGCTTGTGGTGCGATTGCCACGCATACGCCAATTGCAAATATATTTTGATAAGTTGGATTTCGCTGATTTTTATCAACAAGTATAAAACCGCGCGGGTTTGTAAGTTTGTCAATTCCAAACACACATGGCACACCGCGAAACGCAGGAAGCATCATGGTGAATTTAGACGCAACTTCTTTAATGCCTTTTGACGAACCATCATCATTGATTTCTTCAATGGTCAATTTACCTTCTTCGGCTTTTAAAAGTTTCGAAGATGTCATCCATTTAATATGGCGATTACGCATTGCACTTTCGAGCAAGCCCTTAGTGTCACCAACCCCATCAAGGCCAAGATGCCCGATATATGGTTCAGACGTTACAAAGGTCATTGGAACTTTATCACGGATTTTACGTTTGCGAAGTTCAGTTTCAACAATCATCAAAAATTCATACGCAGGGCCATAGCATGACGCACCCTGAACCGCGCCAATTACTATTGGCCCTGGATCTTTACAAAATTCTTCAAATGCTTCTGATGCTTGAATTGCGTGATCAACATGGCAAACCGATTGTGTGTTGCCATGCGGGCCAAAGCCTTCAATCTCATCAAACGCTAAATCAGGGCCAGTGGCAATAACAAGATAATCATAATCAAGCATACGCCCATCTTCTAGCTCAACTTGATTATTTTCAGGGTGAACGCGCTTTGCGCCGCCATCTTCCAATTCAATGCCGCGTTTTTTGAAAACATGGGTTAAATCAACTTCTATCGCATCACGCGTACGCCATTTAACCGCAACCCACGGGTTTGAAGGCACAAAATGATAGATTCTGCCTTTATTTACGACGGTGATTTTATCACCATCGCGCAATTGATCCTTAATTTCATAGGCCGCGATTACACCGCCAAGCCCTGCACCAATTATTACAACATTCGCCATTTTCCACTCCCTTTATATATTTGATATTTAGGATGTTCTAATATTTATCACAAATTTTTTTACTTAACACCTTTATTTTAAATCAAAAAAGACTGGGCGATTTCGCCCAATCTATTGCCCGACTGCTGCTATAATTTTGTATTTTGCAACTATTAACGCCGCTTGGGCTTTTGCCAATTCCATGTTTGCCATGGTTAAATCACGTCTTGCCTCAAGCACATCTTTCAATGGTCTTTGCCCTACGCGCATTTCCGCTTCAACGCTTTTTAATGCGATTGCACTGGCATCTTGCGCGCTTATTGCGGCATCTTTTTGTGCCAATGCCGCATTAAAATTGGCATAGGCTTGGGTAATACCCATTTCAACACCGCGCATAGTTGCATTAATACCTAATTGCGCCTGTTGCTTGCCAATTTTTGCGGCATCAATTCCCGATGAAATCCGACCATATGAATAAAGCGGCATTGTTACATTAACATAAGCGCCATAATCATCGGCGCGATAACCAGCCAAAAATTGATCACGAACAGTAGTTGCACGCGCACTTAATGTCACTTTTGGTGCATAAGAAGAATTGGCAATTTTATATTGAGCCTGCGCCTGTGCAAGGCGCGCATTTGCGGCAATTAGCAAAGGATGCTTTTCCTGCGCTGCATCTTTCGCCATTGATATTGACGCCGGTATTTGCACCATTGCCCCATCAAGACTTGTATTTTCAAAATTCATACCTGTTAAGCGATATAAATTTGCACCGGCCATTTGCTTTTGACCATCAATTTGCGCGTAAAGCGCCTTGGCGCGGGCAAAGCTTGCATCGGCAAAGGCTTTTTCAGAAACAGCGGTTTCGCCTGCTTCAAATTGCAATTTGGCATCGCGGGCATAGCGCGCATTGGCATCTAAATTATCTTTTGCAAATTCCAATGATTTTTGCGCAACATAATAATTACTATAGGCTTCGGCGGTTTCAACAATCAATTGATTGCGCGAATTCACAATTTCGGCATTGGTTGCGGCAAGGGCAAAATCTTCGGCATTAATTTTTGCCAATGATTGCCCGCCATCAAACAATCGCATTTCCCATGCAATTGCCAAACTACGTGGATAAATTTCTTTATAGCCAAGCCCAAAATCTGCATTTGCGGCACCATATGAACCCTGCAAACCCAATGAAGGCTTTGCATCAGCTTTCACGCCTTTAAGACGCGATTTTTGCATATCTGAATTAAGCGAAAAGGCCAAAAATTTTGGCTCGGATTTGATTGCCGCGTCAATTGCCACATTAATATCTTGCGCCATTAATGGCGTTGCAAAAAGCGCAACACCAAAAATTAGAGCAGGAGCAGATATTTTCGAAATCATTGGAAATGCGCCCCATTTTTGCAACCAAGTTTTTTGAAAACCATCGCCGCAGGGCAGAATTTTGTAAAAGAAGCCTGCAACATATTTGCGCCCGCAAAAATCGTTAGCCAAAGAAAATTCTTATCAACAAACATTCCCAACAATGCCGATACAATTACGACAATGCCTGCGAAACGAAATACGGCTGCATCAATATTCATTTTCTTCTCCAAAAAAATTGTAAAAAGGCTTGACTTTTTAAACTTATCTTCATTATATTAGAAAATAATAATATATGCAAGTATGCTTTAACAATTTTTTTAAGAGGCGTAAAATGTTCTTTGGAAAACCAATTAAAACTGTTTCCCCACGTGAAGTTCAAGTAGGTTTGGAAACTGGCGAAATTGTCCTTTATGATGTGCGTGAAGCGCATGAACATAATAATGCGCGAATCGAAAAATCAATTTTAGTGCCACTTTCAAAATTTGATACTTCGAAAATTACTGCGCCAGAAGGTAAAAAAATTGTTCTTTATTGCCAAAGCGGTATGCGCTCTGGCCAAGCGGCAAAAGCATGTGACAAGGCGGGCATTGATGTTTCAAACCTTGCAGGCGGAATTATGGCTTGGCATGCCAATGGCCTTCCAGTTAAATCAGGTGCGTAAATGATAAAATTAAGCAAA
The DNA here is from genome assembly GCA_027492515.1 of Hyphomonadaceae bacterium. GTDB lineage: Bacteria > Pseudomonadota > Alphaproteobacteria > Caulobacterales > Aquidulcibacteraceae > Pseudaquidulcibacter. Next base: position 9,075 of record JAPUEP010000251.1, on the reverse strand, counting down.
AAAACATTACTTCTAAGCGCCGCAATGCTCGGCGCTTTTTCCCCATTAATCGCTTGCGGCAATAAGCATGATGATAAGAAAGAAGTAGCGCAAAAAATCAATTATGATACAAATTCGCGCCTTATTATCGCCAAAAGTAATATTAATGATTTAAAGCCAGTAGGCGCAATTTACACCTCAGAAGATGAAGCCCAAGCGCGCGCAAGAATTGGCGGAACCTTGGTTAGCCTTATGGTTGATGAGGGGCAAAATGTTGCCCAAGGCCAATTAATCGGCATAATCGATGAAGCAAGATATAATGCAGAAGTGCAAGCAGGGCTTGCCAATGCCAATGCCGCAAAATCACAAGCCCAAGCAGCAAGCGCAAGCGCAAACCAAGCGCCCGCAAATCTTGATGCCGCAAATGCAATGGCAAACAAAGCACTTGCCGATTATAACCGCACCAAAATGCTTTATGATCAAGGTGTTTATGCCAAAGCGCGCCTTGACCAAATGCAGGCATCATTAAGCGCTGCCAATGCCCAAGTTCGCGCCGCAAGTGCAGGTGTAAGCGCCGCCAATGCACAGGCCAATGCCGCCCGTTCACAAGCAAGCGCGGCATCAGCGCAAGCAGGTGTTGCATCTGCTGTACGTGCACAGGGGCGGATTTATGCGCCAAAATCTGGCAAAGTTACAATGGCGCCAATTCCGCGTGGTTCGGTTGTAATGCCGGGTGAAATTATTGCCTTTATCGCAGCAGGAACACCAATCTTACGCCTTCGTGCGCCAGAGGCTGATGCTAAACTTTTAAAAACTGGGCAGAGCGTTCCACTTGTTGGCACGAATGGCGAAATCATTGGTCAAAGCATTATTTCAAAAATCTATCCATTGGTTGAAAATGGACAGGTGAAAATTGACTTGCAAACCAATGGCGGCGAACATTTGGTTGGTGAACGCGTTGATGTTGCTTTGCCAATTGGAAATCGTGATGCAATAATAATTCCAAAATCATACATTATTACCCGCGACGGCTTTGATTTTGTGATGCTTTTAAAAGGCGATAAAGCCTTTGAAATACCTGTTCAACGTGGGCAATCAATTTCAAATGCCACGATAAAAGATGGCGTTGAAATTCTTTCAGGCCTTGAAATTAATGATGTAATTGTTGCCAAAGCCAAATAGGATTGAAAATGAAACCAGATTCCAAACTTGGCATAGCAGGTTCTTTAACCAAGGCTTTTATTAAATCGCCACTTACACTTTTGCTTTTGCTTGCTTCATTTGCCGTTGGCTTTATGGCTTTGATGGCAATCCCGCGTGAAGAAGAGCCGCAAATTTCAGTGCCAATGGTCAATGTGCGCATCCCCGCCCCTGGCCTTAGTGCAAAAGATGCCGAAGTTAAGGTTACTGAACCCGTTGAAACCGCATTGCGCGGCCTTAATGGGGTTGAGCATGTCTATTCGCAAACCCAAGATGATGGAATTATGCTTACGGCGCGTTTCAAAGTTGGAACAAGCGCCGATAATGCAATTTTGCGCGTTCAGCAAAAAATGCGCGAACCAAATGTTTTACCTGCCACAGGAACAATGGCGCCAATCATTACTGCGCGCGGCATTGATGATGTTCCAATCATCGTGGTTACAGTTTCGCCAAAGCCAGAACTTGCATCACGTTGGAATGATGCATCATTATTTGAACTTGCCAAAAATATTAAAGCCGAACTTACCAAAGTTGATGATGTTGGCACAGTTTTCATGGTTGGCGGTCGTCCAAATGAATTACAAATTTCGCCAGATCCAGCCAAGTTAAAAGCCTATGGCGTGCCACTTGGCGCACTTATGGATGCGGTAAAAAGCGCATCTAATTCAATGCCACTTGGTTCAATACGTACCAATGGAAGCGCCAATGACATTTCATCAGGGCAAAGTTTTAAATCAATTGATGAAGTTCGTAACCTTTCTTTACGCTCAATAAATGGCGGTGAAGTTTTGGTGCGCGACGTGGCGGATGTTACAATTTCACCGCGCAATGACCAATCAATCGCCTATCATTATGAACGTGTGGGCAATGAATTTGTTCGCACCCCAACAATTGCCATCGCAATCGCAAAACGCCCAGGGGTTAATGCCGTTGTTTTAACCGAACATGTTCGCAAAAAACTTGAAACCCTGAATGGCAATTTAATCCCTGAAAGCATAAGTGCCAAAGTGGTTCGTGATTATGGCGAAACCGCAAATGAAAAAGCCAATGAGCTTTTATTTCACCTTGGCCTTGCCACGCTTTCAATTGTTGCCTTGATTTTCTTTACAATTGGCAAGCGCGAAAGTTTTGTGACCTTGGTGGTTATTCCAACCACAATTTTGCTTACGCTTTTTGCGTCAAATTCTATGGGTTATACAATTAACCGCGTTTCATTATTCGCGCTTATTTTCTCTATCGGGATATTGGTGGATGATGCGATTGTTATGATTGAAAATATCGCGCGCCATTGGGGCATGAATGATGGTCGCAGCAAAGAGGCGGCGGCAATTGATGCAGTTGCCGAAGTTGGCAATCCAACCATTGTTGCCACTTTGACCGTGGTGGTTGCACTTTTGCCAATGATGTTTGTTTCGGGATTGATGGGGCCATATATGGCGCCAATCCCTGCGAATGCGTCGGCGGCGATGATATTCTCATTCTTCGTGGCGGTGATTGTTGCCCCTTGGTTAATGCTTAAAGTTGCGCCAAAAAAAGGGCATGGGCACGCACATTCTGAAGAAGAAGGCATTCTTGGGCGCACATATCGTAAAATTGCGACCCCAATCATTGCCACTAAAAAAAGTGCATGGACATTTTTATTGGTGGTTGGTTTTGCAACAATTGCGGCCTGTTTCTTATTCTATACCAAAACCGTAACCGTAAAACTTTTGCCATTTGATAATAAATCAGAATTCCAAATCGTTGCCGACCTTCCAGAAGGCACAAGCCTTGAAACCACACAAAGGGTTTTGATGGAAACTGCGGCATTGGTTGGCAATATAAAAGAAGTTGAAAGCATGGAAGCCTATGCGGGAACATCTGCGCCATTTAATTTCAACGGCCTTGTGCGCCATTATTTCTTGCGTGAGCGCCCTGAGATGGGTGATCTTCAATTAAATCTTACACCTAAGAAAGACCGCAAACGCGAAAGCCATGATATTGCGCTTGAAGCACGCAAATTAATTAAAGATGTTCATTTGCCTGTTGGCGGTTCATTGAAAGTTATTGAAGTGCCGCCAGGGCCGCCAGTTATCTCAACCCTTCTTGCAGAGGTTTATGGCCCTGATGCGCAAACGCGCCGCGATGTTGCCAATAAAATCAAAGCGCAAATGGCGAAAATTCCATATATTGTTGATATTGACGATTATTATGGCGTGCCGCGCCCTAAAACTTTCTTTGCACCAAATCGTGCGCAAATGGATGCATTGGGCATTAATGAAGGGCAAGTTCTTCAATCAATTGGCGCAACATTCGGCGGCACAAGCCTTGGCACTTTGGCGGGAACAAATGGGCATGATCCGATTGAAATCTCTCTAAGATTGCCAACCCAAGACAGAACATGGAATGCCCGCACTTCATCAATGCCAGTTGCAATTTCGCAAACCCCAGTGGGCGCGCGCCTTGTTGATATGGGTGAATTGGTAATACCACAAAATACCCAATCATCTTACCCAATCTTCCGCCGCGATGGGCGCGAAGCTGAAATGGTAACTGCCGACCTTGCGGGGCAATATGAAGCGCCAATTTACGGGATTTTTGATACAAATAATAAAATCAAAAATATGGATTGGGGCAATTTGCCAAAACCAACAATCTCTTGGCATGGTCAACCCCATGATGAAAGCAAACCAACCATTCTTTGGGATGGTGAATGGGAAATAACCTATGTTACATTCCGCGATATGGGCGCAGCATTTGGTGTTGCAATTATCGGGATTTATATTTTGGTGGTCGCCCAATTTGGCAGCTTTAAATTACCACTTGTTGTGCTTACGCCAATTCCATTGACTTTAATTGGTATTGTATTGGGTCATGCAATTTTTGGCGCGCCATTTTCGGCAACTTCGATGATTGGCTTTATCGCACTTGCGGGCATTATTGTGCGAAATTCAATATTGCTTATTGATTTCATACGCCACGCCAAAACCGATGACAGGCCATTGCGTGAAGTATTGCTTGAAGCAGGTGCAATCCGCTTTAAACCAATCATCCTTACTGCTTTGGCTGCTATGATTGGCGCCGCCGTAATATTATCCGACCCAATTTTCCAAGGTTTGGCAATATCATTATTGTTTGGCTTGATGTCATCAACATTACTTACAGTATTGGTAATACCAGCGATTTATATTGCACTTAGGGATGATGGAATTATAAAAAAATAAAACCGCACACATAAATAGTTTTATTTCATATTTACAAAACAATATTTCACAATATAAAATTAATATATATTGTGGGCGTTTTTTAAATGAATATAAAAAATATATTGTTTTCAGCGGTTTTTAGTATTGCTTCTTTGTTTTCCAATCAGGTATTTGCCGAAGATTGGACTAAGTTTGAAAGCAATAATTTTATAATGTATTCAAACGTCAAAGAAAAAATCGCGGTTGAATATATCAAAAAACTTGAGAACTTTAATTATGTTTTGGGTGATTTTTATGCTTATAAACAAGATAATCACGAAAAATTTGTTATATATTTTTTACAATCATATTCAGATTTAGAAAAAACATATCCCAAAGTAGATTCAAATGTTGCAGGTTTTGTAAAGTCCTGCCAAGAAGGAATTACTGGCTTTTCACTATATCAAGGCGATACTATCCAAAATAGTGATAACCTCCTTAAGCAGCAAGAAAACCCAAGCTTAATCATTATTTTTCACGAATATTCACACATTTTTATGGCCAAAAACTGGGGAATGAATTTCCCGCACTGGTTCATAGAAGGCTATGCCGAATATTACGGCGGAACGCGAATGAATAATGAAAAAATAATGGTTGGGATGCCATTTATTAATCGCTACTTAGCTTTAAAAAACAATACACAAATAGACTATCAGGACATCATTGGCGAAACTTTACATTTAAAAACCTATGATAATAGAATTACGGTTTTTTATGCTCAATCATGGCTTTTGACCCATTATATAATGTCAACACCTGAATTAAGGAAAAAAGCGCAAGATTATTTCAATGCGCGTCAAAAAGGTGATGATAAATTAAAAGCTTTTGAGCGCGTATTTGGAATGGATAGCAAAGCCCTCAAAAAAGCACTCGAAAAATATCTTAATTCCGAAATTATTGCGACCTATCATCCGCTACGCAAAGATATTGATTTGAATGTTTCCATCAAAAAAATGCCAAAATCTGCATCTCAATTATTATTGTATGACGCAGCATTAGAGGCATGCCCAAAGAAAGAGAATTGGGAAAAACTACTTAATAATATTCGTAAAAAAGCTGAACCATTCAAAGACGATGATTATGCGCAAAACATTCTTTCAAAAGCAGAAATAATCATTGGCGATGAAGAGAAGGCAATTGATTATTACAAAAACCGTATTTCCATAAATGACAAAGATGATGAAGCATGGTTTAGATATGGGCAGGCGCTTTATCTAACCGCTAATCATGGAAAATTTAAAGATAAGGATGAAACTAATTTAAAAATTCAAGAAGCACGAAATGCACTACTAAAAGCCTATGGCCTTAATCCACTTAATGCCACCAATCTTTATTACATTTCGCTTACTACAAAAGACATGATGCATCCCGATGATAATTCATTAAATTCAGCATTAGAAGCATATAATCTTGAGCCTTCGGTTGAAGAATTTGCATTCAATGCCGTTTTTTTCCTATTAGCAAAAGAGAATTACGAAGACGCAAAATATATAATTCAAGACCTTGCAAGCAACCCACATTTAGGTAAGCTTTCGCAAAAATTATCAGACATGATTTCTGCAATTGATAGAAAAAAAAGCAAAGAAGATATTATAAAATTACTTACAAATTAAAAAAAGCCCCGCAATTGCGGGGCTTAATTTTATAGGCCTTTTAGGGCATCAATTAAATCGAGTTTTTCCCATGAAAAACCGCCATCCGCCTCTGGCGCGCGGCCGAAGTGGCCATAGGCTGCGGTGCGGGCATAGATTGGTTTGTTAAGGTCAAGATGTGTGCGAATACCTTTTGGAGTAAGGCGCATAACTTCGAAAAGGCGTTTTTCCAAAGCATCCAAATCACAACGCTCTGTGCCTTCGCAATTTGCATAGATTGATAAAGGCTCTGCAACGCCAATTGCATAAGATAATTGAATTGTACATTTATCAGCAAGGCCAGCGGCAACCACATTTTTCGCCAAATAGCGTGCTGCATAAGCCGCAGAGCGGTCAACTTTAGTTGGGTCTTTACCAGAGAATGCACCGCCTCCATGTGGGGCCGCACCGCCATAAGTATCAACAATAATTTTACGACCAGTCAAACCAGTATCACCATCAGGGCCACCAATTACAAACGCACCAGTTGGATTAATGTGCCACGCGCAATTTGGCGAAATTGGTAATGCATCACCTAATTCACCAATGATATAAGGCTTAACCAATGCCGCAATATCATCCGATGTCATACTTGCATCAAGGTGCTGGGTTGAAAGCACGATTGAAGTTGCCTCAACCGGTTTTCCATTTTCATAGCGAACAGTAACTTGTGACTTTGCATCAGGGCCAAGCCATGCTTCTTTGCCATTATGGCGCACTTCGGCAAGTTTTTTCAAAATTTTGTGTGAAAAATGAATTGGCGCTGGCATAAATTCTGCGGTTTCATTGGTTGCATAACCAAACATAATACCTTGGTCACCCGCGCCTTCCTCTTTATTACCAGATTCATCAACGCCTTGCGCAATGTGTGCAGATTGCCCATGAAGAAGAACTTCAATATCAGCAGTTGCATGGTGAAAACCATCTTGTTCATAGCCAATGTCTTTGATTGCCGCGCGTGTAGTTTCGATAATTTCATCATGTGAAATTTCAGTTTCAAGGCGTGTTTCACCAGCAATAACAACTTTATTAGTTGTAGCCAAAGTTTCACAAGCAGCACGTGTCACCCAAGGATTAAGACCTTTTTCAATTGTGCGACGGAAAAATAAATCCACGATTTCATCAGAAATACGATCACAAACTTTATCTGGGTGGCCTTCTGATACTGATTCAGAAGTAAAAATATAAGATGAACGTGTCAAATTGCGCTCCTTAAATAGGTAAAACTCATATAGAGATATAAATACATGTTTATATGTTTAAATGAAAGTCTTTTTTCAGAAATTCATTCTTTATTCTGAATATAATGGAAAATTAAAATTCTTCACCATATTTAACACTGCCAATTCGGAAATTTTCTTTGTCTTCAAATTCAACATCGCGAATGAATGCCATTGCGTGATTGTCGATTGCAATGTCAGATTTCCTTAAATTGCGTGAGATTGTAAGACCGCGCAAAGTTCGGCATCTTGATAAGGCAACATAGGTTTGCCCGTGGGCGAAAGTGCCGCGCCCAAAATCAATATGGACACTATCAAATGTAAGGCCTTGGGATTTATGAATGGTCAATGCCCATGCGGGGCGAATTGGTAATTGGGTAAAAGTACCAACAACTTTGCGGCGCGGCTTTTCATCTTCGTCAATATCATATTGAAACCTTTCCCAAACCGCAGGTTCAACTTCATGAATATAGCGCCCAATTTTTACCTTTACTGTGTCCAAATTGGTTTCAACAATTGTTGCGAGCGAACCATTTACCCATCTTCTATCGGCATCATTCCTAAGCATCATTACTTTTGCGCCAACTTTTAATTCCAAATCGCTTTCGGTTGGGAAAAGTTTTTCGTCAAACACACCTTCGGTTTCGCATTCATATAGTGCGGCTTTATCGGGCAAAGCCGCCATTTCTTTTTCATTTATACGGCGCGCCGCTTCGTTGGTTGTTGTTAATATAACCGAATTTTCGGTTTTATCGGGTGGTTCGATACGAATTCTTGTTTCCAATAAATCATAATCTTCACGTGTAATTTTGCCGCCACGCACACGCTCTAAAATGCCAAGGAAATGGGCTTCGGTTTGCCGAAATGCATGGGTTAATTCAATCACATGCCATTTTGACGCCTTGGCGCATGGGGCGTCAAAAAAATAAATACCATCAAACCATTTTTGTAATATTTCATTATCTTGATTATTTACAACGGGCGGCAATTGCGCGGCATCGCCCACACACAAAATTTTCACACCACCAAATGGCAGTGCAACCCCGCGATGAAGCCTAAGCGACCTATCAATCGCATCCATCAAATCGGATCTGACCATTGAAATTTCATCAATCACTAAAAGGTCAGTATTACGTAACAAACGCCCTTCACGAACCCTTTTAACATCTTGGGGATGGATAAGATTGGGTGGAAATTTGAAAAGTGAATGCGCCGTTTGCCCACCTGCATTAAGCGCGGCAATGCCAGTTGGCGCAATTATAACTGCCCGCAATTGGGTTTCTTCAAGAAAGTTTTTTAGAAATGTTGTTTTACCTGTTCCCGCGCGCCCCGTAAGGAAAATTGGAAAAGGTGATTTTTCAATCAATTGCCGAACTTCAAAATAAATTTTATTATCAATTAAATTATTATTTTTGGGCGCCGAATTTTCAACTTGCCCATTTCCAGACAGCAAGCCAGACCATGCTTTATCGGCATCTTTATCAATGATTTTACGTTCGATTGCGCCATCAACAATTAAAATTGCGTGATATTCATCGCCATTTTCGACCAAACGCGCGATACCACCCATAATATTAGTTTGGCGAATTGTTTTCATGGTTTCTTTTTTACTGACACGCCATAAAGGTCAATACTTTATAGCTTAACAGAAAAATATTCCAATTTGAAAAGAAAATAAGAAACTTACTTCTCTTTAAAGCGCTATATTTTTTACCATATAAGAATAATATTCTTATAATTAAGAGGTTAGAAATGTCACAAGAATCACAAGCTAGATCGCAAGGGCGCATTTTCAATAATATTACCGAAACTATTGGTGCA
>JAPUEP010000250.1 GCA_027492515.1 Hyphomonadaceae bacterium | reverse complement strand
AGTTGCAAGGAAGGTTTTACCTGACACAATTTCTTAAAAGCTTCCGTCTGCAAGGCGTTGAAGCGTGACACTATTGGTAAGAACGCCAGTATTACCAAAACGATTTGAAATAAACACATCAGGCAGGCCGCCAGTATAAAGGCCAAAGCTTCCTGATGAATCAAATTCACCTGAAGTTGAATGCCATTTGGCGCCAATTCGTGGCTGTAATACTTTTATACCATCATAAGTGGTTTGGTTTGAAAAGCCATTGCGCGCTTTGAAAGAAGCGTTCAAAGCAGGCTTATCGCTTTGATCCCAGAAATCATAACGCAAACCATAATTCACATTCAGATTTGCATTTACGTCAAATGTATCTTGCAAGAATAAAGTATGGTTAGTGTAGCTAAAGTTTGCGGCAGTAGCAGCTTGATCACCTGTTGGATTATTATTGAAGAATAATTGGTCAACCATGCCATCGGCGAATGATTTTTTAGAATCAAATGTATAAACGCCGTTAGCTGCCTGCACGAACAAATTATAAATGCCGATATTTTTGTTTTGATAGCCGCCTTTAATTGAGTGCGAACCAAGGCGATAATTACCAACGATTTCGCCGCCATCATTTGTAGTTTTTAATACGTTTGCCTGGCGGAATTGGTCAGGGCCAAAGCCAACATAATTATTACCACTTGTGCATGAATTGACCGTGCCCGCGTTTACCGCATCGGTACAGATTGAAATATTTGCAAAACCTTGACCTTCTGGTGGGGTTTGACCGCGTTGATAATTGCGCGAAATTATGCGTGCTTGGGTTGAAAAATTATCCGTCCATTTTGAATTTAATTGAAGTGCATAATTATCTTCATTTTCTGGCTGTGAATACCAAGAAGTATCAAAATTTATGTTTGAACTTGATGCAGGTGTTGATTTCCAAACACTTGAAAACGCATGGCGATAAGTGAAAGAGGCTTTTTGCCCCGTCATTATATTCCAATCCAATTTGGCAGAATATTTTTCGTCTTCAAATGGCGTATTGGCGCGGAAAGTCCCCGGATTTAATTTGCTTGATGCAGAATAGCCCGACCATGGCGCAATTACTGCATCAATATCTGCCTGCGAGAATGGAAGGCCACCATTTAAGAAGGAAATACCAAAACCCGCGCCCGATGGCCCCGCAGCCACCAAAGATGATGACGTATATTTTTCATATGATGTTGAAATGAACAAAGTATCTTTGATAATTGGGCCAGATAAGAAAGCACCCCAATTTTTGTCAGGCACATAAGGGTGAACATAAGTAAAAGTATCGGCGGCAGGATTATAAATCGCACGACCATATAAATTGTCTTTACGAATATAGGTGAAAATCGAACCATGAATTTTATTTGTGCCAGAGCGTAAAACCATACTCATAGAGCCGCCAGTAAAATCACCTTCTTGCACATCGGCAGGAACCGCTTGAACCGACATTTGCTCAACCGCTTCAAGTGAGATTGGGCCAAGATTGGTTGAAAGACCGCCAGTATTCAAACCGAAATCATCATTTGAACGAACGCCATCAATCGTAATACGATTGGCACGCGGCGCAGAGCCCGCGATATAAAGGCCGCCAGACGGGCCAGTACCACGTGTATTAGCATCCAATTGTGTAAGCGCATCACGGCGCGCAAGTTCACGAATATCGCGCTTTACAGTAACAACATTACTAATCGCGGTGCGCCCCATCGATGTTCTTGAACCAGGGTTTGATAGATTTGATGCGCGCTTTCCAGTTACGACAACTTTTTCGCCAACGCTTTCAAGCGCTATGTTTAAAACGTGCGCCTCACCAAGGCCAAGGCTTAAATCTTCATTTATAGATTCATTATAGCCATCTGCCGTAATCTTTACGCTATATGGGCCACCAACATTAAGGCCAGTTAAATCAAAATAACCTTGTGAATTAGTTTTTGTAATTGATTTTGTACCAGTTGGAACATGAACAACTAAAACACTGGCACTTTTTACGGCTTGCCCCGCTGAATTCGTAATTTCACCGCGAAGCCCTGCTGTTGTTTGCTGCGCAATTGCAAAACTTGGCAAAGAAGCTGCAGTAATTAAAGCACCAAAAGCGCAATTTAATAATAAATTTCTCGATTTAAACATGAAAACCCCCAAACACGCAAACCATACCCAACTGTTTCCAGAGAGTAAGACAAGATTTGTTTTCAGATTCTAATGATAAACGCTATTAAAAAATTACAATTTGATGACGTTTTTGCGAAACCGCCACTTTTTTAAGTCTTTTGCACAATTCTATGATGAATAATTCAAAAAATTACAAAGAATAGTTTTTTGCCTTTAATCTTGCGCGCAATGCGGCTTCGTCAATTGCATATAATTTCCACGCATCAGGATATTGACCGAAATATAGAATGCACTTTTTTGTATTATCATCTGGGATACATACTTTTGTGTCGCTTATATATTGTATCGCAAGGCTTGTTTTAAAGCGTGATGGTAATTTTAGATTTTGGTTAAGCCCCGCTTTTTGCGCAAAATAACTTAAGTTTTCGGCACTTAATGCCTCGTCGGTAATCATATCAACAATTGGTTTTGCCAGATTTGCAATAGCAACAGCCGCCAATTTTGCCTTAAAATCATTGCCCATTTGTTTGGTTGCCTGATCGATTGCAATATCACGGGCGATGAAATTTGCTTGTCGCTTTAATGATTCGCGGTCAAGGTGACGTTCAATTTTATAAGAATCATTATTTTGAAGGCCGGTTGCAAATTCCAAAATATCATCTGCTGCGGCAATTTTACCTGTTGTGGCACATGAATTAAGGAATAGGATTGCTATAAATACAAGTTTTTTCATGATTAGATTATTTCATTATTCGCTATGAACAGGAAGTGAATATATAAATAAAATTACCACATTTTATATATGGTTATTTATATTGTAATTACGTTCATTTTCAATTCAGGTATGAATATACATAATCCCCTTGAGAATGCGCCCTTACTGGTTTTGCCAATAAGGGCACACCTTTTGCCGAACTATAAGATATTTCGAGGCAGCTTACAGTTCGGCATCATAATAACTAGTTTCGTATCAAATAGTCAAATGCCCCAAGCGCGGCATTTGCACCTGACCCCATTGCAATAATTATTTGTTTGTAAACGCTATTTGTACAATCTCCGGCTGCAAAAACACCCTTTACATTAGTAGCGCCGTGACCATCAACAATGATTTCGCCAAACTTAGAACGCTCTACTAAATCGCCTATAAATTCAGTGTTTGGAACCAAACCAATTTGCACAAAAACACCATCTAGAGGAACATGCATTTCTTTTTGGGTTTCACGGTCTATGAAACTAATGCCATTAACGACATCTGTTCCTGTTATTTCCTTGGTTTGCGCATTTTTGTGAACTGTTACATTCGGTAGAGAATATAAACGTTCTTGCAAAACTGCATCGGCTTTTAATTCTGGCATGAATTCCAAAACTGTTACGTGACGTACGACGCCCGCCAAATCAATCGCCGCTTCTATGCCAGAATTACCACCACCGATTACGGCAACATCTTTACCTTTAAACAACGGGCCATCGCAATGGGGGCAATAAGCGACGCCTTTGTTTTTATATTCTTTTTCCCCTGGCACATTCACATTGCGCCATCTTGCACCAGTTGCAACAATCAATGCTTTGGTTTTTAAAACTGCACCATTTTCAAGTTCAACTTCAACCATTTCATTTTTGCGAACCGATTTTGCGGTTTGAAGGTTCATAATATCAACATCATATTCTTTGACATGTTCTTCAAGTTGCGCCGCAAGTTTTGGGCCTTCGGTATATTTTGTGGCAATGAAATTTTCGATACCCATTGTATCCATTACCTGCCCGCCGAATCGTTCGGCAACAATACCCGTTCTTATGCCTTTACGTGCCGCATAGATTGATGCTGCTGCCCCTGCTGGGCCGCCGCCTAAAATTAGAACGTCAAATGGTTCTTTTTTGTTCAAAATTTCGGCATCACGCGCCGCCGCGCCTGTGTCAATTTTGGCGATGATTTCTTCTAAAGTTACACGACCTGATTCAAAAAAATCGCCATTTAAGAAGACATTTGGAACCGCCATGACTTGACGCTCTTCAACTTCATTTTGGAAAGCGCCGCCCTCAATCATCGTATGCGTGATATTTGGGTTTAGTGCCGCCATTGTATTCAAAGCCTGAACAACATCAGGGCAATTGTGGCAGGTAAGTGAAACATAGGTTTCAAAATTAAAATTGCCTTGAATATTTTTGATTGCATCAATCAAAGCATCATCAATCTTTGGTTTGCGCCCTGAAACTTGCAAAAGCGCCAAAACCAATGATGTAAATTCATGCCCCAATGGAACACCCGCGAATGTTATTCCACTTGCGCCATTTGGGCGGTTTACTTCAAAACTTGGGGTGCGGTTTAATTTTGCATTTTCAACCGAAATACGCGGCGACATTGATGCAATCTCATCAACTAAATTGCGCATTTCAAGCGAAACTGCATCATCACCTGCGCTGATTTTTAAAACAATATCGCCTTCTAAAAGGGCAAGATATTGGTTTAATTGTGCTTTAATATTAGCGTCTAACGCCATTTTAATTCTCCGTGAAAAATCCAATAAAAATCCTAAAGCGCGTGAAAATTCATGCGCCTTGGGGCTTTAATTGCAAGTTTTATGGGGGTTTTGAGATTTATAAGATAAATCCCCTTCCCCCTGCTAAAGGGGGAAGGGTTTGAAATTGTTTTTAGATTTTGCCAACAAGGTCAAGTGATGGCGCCAAAGTTGCCGCGCCTTCTTGCCATTTTGCTGGGCAAACTTCACCTGGGTGATTGCGAACATATTGTGCCGCTTTTACTTTACGCAAAAGTTCAGAGGCATCACGGCCAACACCACCACAAGTGATTTCAACGATTTGGATTTTGCCATCAGGATCAATAACAAAAGTACCGCGATCAGCAAGGCCAGCTTCTTCAATCATTACATCAAAATTACGTGTGATTGTACCAGTTGCATCGCCAACCATTGGATAATTGATTTTGGCAATTGTTTCAGATGAATCATGCCATGCTTTGTGTGTGAAATGTGTATCAGTTGAAACCGCATAAATTTCCACGCCTAATTTTTGGAATTCAGCATAAGAATCAGCCAAATCACCAAGCTCAGTTGGGCAAACGAATGTGAAATCAGCAGGATAGAAGAAAACAACTGACCAGCCGCCTTTTAAATTAGCCTCTGAAACTTCAAAGAAGCCTTTGCCCGCTTGGAAAGCAGTTGATTTAAAAGGTTTTACTTCGGTATTAATCAATGACATTTATATTTTCCTTTAAAAAATCTGTTCATCAAATTGATGACATTTGGGTTATAAATCTTTTGCCTACTAATTGTCCAATCAATTGTTTTTGACATTTCAATAGATTTTATCTATATTACATCTTCCCCTAATATAGGGGAAGTGCCGCCAAAGGCGGCGAAGGGGTTAAATGCAATTACCATCAATTCGCCAATTAACATTCTTAATTGCCCTTGCCGACAAAGGAAGCTTTATAGCAGCCGCCGATAGTGTTTTTGTGACACAACCATCATTATCTGCGGGCCTTAAAGAGCTTGAGACTATATTGGGCGCAAAATTAGTTGAACGTGGGAGAAAA
>JAPUEP010000249.1 GCA_027492515.1 Hyphomonadaceae bacterium | reverse complement strand
GATTATAATATGGAACATTCATATTATGCCCTTCGTGCCCCATTTCATCCATAAGGCGATTATGTTCTTCCTTGCGGCTTGTGGTCCAATCTTGTTTTTCAGGCATTGTGTGGGTTGCGCGGCGAACGGCTTTGAAACCTTCACCCCAAACATCTGTCCATGGAAGGCCAGATAATAAAAAGAACATTGCAAATACTGAAACATATATGCCCGTTACAGAATGTAAATCACGCCATAGGTTTTTACCACCACGCACATATAAAATGCCACCAAGTCCTTTTTGATTGCGCGGCCACCATAAATAAAGCCCCGTAACCACCATTACTATTGCCCATGATGCTGCCGCTTCAACAATATAAGAACCATTTTTGCCAATTAATAATTCGCCATGAATATTGCGCGCAATTTGCATAAAGCGCCCTTCTTTGGGCACTTTTTTCAATATTTGTAATGTCACTGGGTGAACATAAACCACATATTCTTTGCCTTTAGAGAAGATATAGATGC
This sequence comes from Hyphomonadaceae bacterium, assembly GCA_027492515.1. Lineage (GTDB taxonomy): Bacteria > Pseudomonadota > Alphaproteobacteria > Caulobacterales > Aquidulcibacteraceae > Pseudaquidulcibacter. Next base: position 5,157 of record JAPUEP010000249.1, on the reverse strand, counting down.
GCGGTGCATCATTTTTAAATTCAGGCATTTCATAATGGCGCAATTGTGCATTGGGTTCGGTTTTTAAAGCCGCTGCAACCTGCGCACTCGGCGGGGCAAATGCCCCGCTTAGTTGAAGATTGTGGTATGGCTTATCTATTGCCCGCTCTATTTGTGGTTTGAACAAATATACCATGCCAGTAAGCGATAAGATTATTATGAAGGGCAATAGGATAATGCCCGCATAAAAATGCCAACGCCATAACATTCTATAGAGGCGGCCTTGTTTCTCAACTTTGTCCATAATTTCCCCCTTAGAATGTGTATTTAATATCGGTTACGAATGTGCGTTGCGGCATAGGGTGTGAAACATAACCATGGTCATTATTGATATTATCAATACCAAAACCCCATTTAACATGCTTATTAACATCCCAAACTACGCGCGTATCGACATAGAAATATTCGGTTTGAAAGCCATAGGCATCACCGCGTACAAGACCAAACAAGTCTGAATTTGGCCTTGTTGCATAACGCCAACCAAGATTTGCTTTAAGGTTTGGTGCAATCTTATATCTAAAATCGCCATTAGCACGCCATTTAGGGATACGCGGTAACATCACACCTTCTGCCGCCGTATTCGCAAGATTACGCACTGTTATAGCTTCCATACGCGATACAGAGAATTCGGCGTCCAAACCTTTAAATAATACGTCCTTGGCTTCGACAATTAATTCGGCACCATATTGAGTGGTCAAATCGATGTTTTTATAACTTGAAACAACATTGCCATATTGGTTCAAACCTTGGAATGAAACAATTGCATCTTTAATGTCTTGATAGAAAAGACTTGTTGTAACACGGGTTTTGCCAATATTATGACGTAATAAGAAGCTTATATCGGTTGAAACTTCTGGTCTTAAATTTGGATCAAAACTTTGTGGGTCGATTTCTTTGGTGACATCATCAATTTTCGCCTGAAACAACTCGCCAACAGTTGGGAAACGGGTTGCTGTGCCAATTGATAATTGTCCAAACCAAGATGGTGCAAGTTCGGTTTGAATTGACGCTTTCGGGCTAAAGGAAGATTTTTCACGGCTGTCATAAAAATCAGTAGCTTTTACTGTACCTGATTGTTTTGAAATATAGCCATCATAGGCTTTCCATTTATCATAGCGTGCGCCAAGCGTTAAAAGTGTGCTTTCGCCAATTGCCATTTCATCTTCGACATAGATGCCATAATTACTAGTTTTACCACCACTTGCCGCAGAGAATGTTTGCCCCGCAGAGGTGCGCCAATTTGTTGTGTTGTAGGTTGTTTGGTCGGTCGAATACATATTACCGTTGAAACCTATGGCAACTTTGTGAATTCCAAATTCACGAACACCACCTGTATCAAGCGCCCACCAACCTGGATTATCAGTTTTGGTTAATTGACCAGCGCCATTTGCAATACCTTTTGCGTAATCGCCTGCGCTTCTGCTATCCCATTTAGGAATTATGTAGCGTGATAAATTAGTATTAGTTTTGAAGCCACCCAAAGTGCCAGATAATTTTGCGCCAACTAAATATTCGTCGCGCTCAAAATTAGAAATGCCAAGCCCTGTTGCATTATAGGTTTTACCGCCGAACACAACTTTTCCTAAATAAAAAGGATTGCCATTAGCATCTTTTAGGAAAGTCATTGGATTTTCTTGTTTTTGTTCGGTGCGCCAGCCCATTGCCAATAGGTCAAATTTAAAGTCACCACCTAATTCAACACCAATTCGTCCGCGCAATTGATCTTGAAGCACATCGCCATAAGAAGCGGCACCAAAAACTGGGGTAGCAAGTCTTGGATCAACATAAGCGCCAGTTACAGCAGTTCCCACGCCTGTTGTCGCTGAAAGCAATGAAAATGACATTGGTTGACCGATTGAATCAAAATGGCGGAAGGAAAGGCGGGCACTTAATGGTCCATCCTTTTGTTTCCAATTAAAGCCACCTTCAATATTATAACCTTTGTATTTTTCGTTTACGCCATATTCTTTATAAGGGTGTAAGGTTGCCTGTGCTGATAAGAAGCCTGAATTTTCTTTTGGTGTTTCAGTTGTAACTGAAACAATCCCGCCCATTGAATTACCATTGTAACGCGCTGAATATGGGCCGTAAACAATGTCAAATTGCTTTACTTCATTTGGCCCAACCACATTCCATTTAGGTGGGAATGAATATAAATTGCCAAGGAAGTTGGAAACTAGAAAGCCATCAACCATTACAATCACGCGTGCTGATTGGGTTGTATTTGCACCCCGCAAAGCAACAACGGCATTATCATCACCGGCAAATCTTTTACGCACGTAAAAATTTGGCGCATATTTCATTAAGTCTTCAACATTGATTGCGTTTACGGCTTCGAAGTCTGCTTTATTCAATGAAACCGAAAGTCCGCGCGGAACAACAGTTATTGGGCTATTTCTTTGACCGACAACAAATACAGTTTCGCTTTTTTTTTCGTCTTCTTGTTTTTTCGCTTCCTGTGCAATTGCACCACTTGCGCACAGGGCTAAAATTGAAACAAAGCTATTCACATAAATTTTGCGCGTATTAAGACGCGTCTTTTTAGATTGATTGTACATTATATATCCTACAAAAGCATAAAATTGCGCTTGAAAGCGCTTTCAAGGGTTTTATTTCCCGTTAGGTTTGTTTATGCGTTTGTAGGTGGGCCAGTTGCTGGTGGTGGCGGTGCGGCAAGGCCATTACCAATATAAACATTTATTTTGTCACTTATATCGGTTGTTTTTTCGAAAGACGGTTTGTCAAAAGATAAATCGGCACTTTGCAAATCAATTGCGGCATTAAAGCCAACAAAATTGCAATGTTCCATATTTTGATTTTGGCTGTTTTTCTCGCTCTTATCGTTTTTATGGCTCTGAATTATTGCGTTTGTTAAATCCAAATTTGTTAATCCACTGCCTTGGGATTTACAAAGAACAATTCTTATATGATTGCTGCCATCTGCCTTATCATCAATCATAAAGCCTTGCGGTATAAGAAAGCGCAGCACTAATGACACGAATAATAACATTCGTGCGCAATAAAATATTGCGTTATTTTTAGTGCTTTCAACTTTCATGGTGCAATACTTAAAGGGTGATTCAAAACTATGCAACATCCAAAATGACGCACATAATTATTTTTTATTTTTGATTCTTACCGTAATTTTTCAATTTTTTTCAGGAATTTTCATCAAAATAAATATTTTTAGGTGAGATTCATTTGCAATAAGAACAGTTTTTTATAAGATTTTCACCTGAATAGCGTGCGTTGCAAAAATGCATAGCCGCTATGAATGGCTGCGATTTATGAAAAAATATGAAAACTGGTTCATATTTGCGTACCGTGCGGTTATTATTCTTGAAATATTTCGCGTAAAAATGAAAGAAAATGCCTTATATTTCTATTTATAAGGGGGCTTTTTGGAATATTCTACTTGTCAAGTAGTGTGAAAGCGTTTGCGCAATGTTTTTTTTATCTAAAAAAAATTTTTATTTTTTGCTTGCATTTTTTTTCAATATGCAGTTTAAGGCGCCCATTGAATTGCCGCCGATGCCGTGCGGCAATTTTTTTCGACAATTTACTATTATATAGAATTTTTTAAGAGGATAAAATGGAAGGCGATTTCTGCACAAGTGAAGGCGCGCGTCGTTTAAAAACTAAGATTCAAGAATATTGGCGCGATCGCGGTTATGATGTAACCGTTGACCTTGTGGATGAAGGCTTTGTGCCTGCTATGCGTTCTGGCCGTACTGATGTTCGTTCAGACATGATTAATGGCTTACCACGCCGTCGTGCGCCACAAGAATCATAATAAAGCTTTATTATGTCGGTTTTATGAAGCTGACTAATAATTCAAACAATTGATCATAATGATCAAAAAAAGCATCAGCCCCAAGGTCTGATGCTTTTTTTGTTGTATAGCCAAAAGATGTAACGATTACGGGCACATTCGCTTCTTGTGCTGCGATTACGTCATTTTCACTATTGCCAACCAATATTGCTTTTTGTGAATTACCATCAACCCCTGCGATTGCAGTTAAAAGGTGAAGTGGGTCAGGTTTTATTTTTGGTGTTGATTCAGGGCCATAAACCCCCAAGAAATCATGCAAAATTCCAAGTTCATCCAAAACCTTATTTGCAAGGTGGGTTGGTTTATTTGTGCATATAACCAATTTAGCGCCTTCTTCTTTAAGAAGTTTAAGGCATTGGTGTGCGCCATCATAAACTTTACTGCGAAGCGAAATGCCTTTTTCGTAAGTTTGCAAAAATATGGGCAAAAGAACTTGTAATTCTTCATCGCTTAATTTGCGGTCATGAAGCCCCGCCGCACTAACAACCGCAGCGCGTGCACCGCGCCCAACAATTTTGCGCATATCATCAAGATCGCAATGTGGAAGCTCTAAAAGATCCATAATTTCATTGGTTGCACGCACTAAATCGGGTGCGGTGTCAACTAATGTACCGTCAAGGTCAAATGCGATTGTATAATTTTCAAATAAACGTGCCATTGCATCTCGCTGTGTTGGCAAATCTGATAATTAGCTTGCGACAAAAGTGCAAAGGCTTGTTACATTATTATTGTAATTTACGCATTGTATTTTTTCCCCAAGAACCTTAACAAGATGCCCATTGTTTTGGATTAATTCATTCAGGAGGGGATATGCCAAATTCCAAAAAGCGTGCAGCCATAATTTTAGCGGCAGGACACGGCACAAGAATGAAATCAAGCCTTTCAAAAGTCCTTCATAAAGTTGCGGGCCGCGCGATGATGGATTGGGTAATTGCCCTTGCCAAAGATTTGGAATGCGAAAAAATTATTGTTGTAACTGGTGCGCATAATCAAGACGCAACAACAAAAGCAATCGCGCAATTGGGCGAAGGTTCAACCGCATTGCAAGACCCGCCAATGGGAACTGGCCATGCCGTTAATTGCGCCAAGGATGCAATGGCAGGGTTTGATGGCAATGTTATTGTTCTTTATGCCGATACGCCATTAATTACCAAAGAAACCGCAATCAAAGCTTTTGAAGCGATTGAAAATGGCGCGGCGGTTTCAATTTTGGGTTTTGAATCTGTCGATCCAACACCTTATGGTCGCCTTATTGAAAATGATAAGGGTGATTTATTAGAAATCGT
>JAPUEP010000248.1 GCA_027492515.1 Hyphomonadaceae bacterium | reverse complement strand
CTGAACGCCAATATTTCCGCCAACATGCATACCCATCAAACTAGTATCAATGTCAAGTTTAGTGAATACATCATAAACTTGCTCATTAAGTGTCCAATTTTTTGTCCAGTGGTTTTGATCAGATGGGTTGATATACACTTGACGATATAGGCTATTAATCGCGCCATCAATGTCAACCGCATATACTTGACCGAAGCCCATCCAACCGAAATCAGCCGTACCAACACCAACGCTTGTAGGAGAAACGCGAACAAAATTCGCAGCATTTCTTTGATCAGTAGAAGGACGAAGCACAGAAGTGCCACGTGCATTCAAATATAAATCCCACTCATCAACACTTATAGTTTTGTCATGAGAAGAAGTATCTAGACCAACTTCAACATCAGAGAAAAGCCCACCTAAGAAAGAACCTTTAAGAGATGTCTTGCCTTTAAATGCAAAAGTTGCATATTTATCGTCAACGTGTGGTTTTTTAAGAAGACCATCATGACCCCAACCAGCAACGTCACCAAGATTCATATTTGAACCGTCACCATAATTCAACCCAGGAGACAATTGGACGAAACCTTCAGAATCCATTGCAAACTTAATAGCAGGGTCAAGACTTGGTTTAGTTGTACCATAACCTTGGTAAATTTCTGATTCTTGCTCATCGCCTTTACTGTCTGAATAGCTTAAATCAGCAACTAAATCCCAAATACCAGCTTTAAACTCGTGGTTTATGCCGCCAGAGAACACGCTATCATCACGTTTGTTTGAGCGGTTTAACTGGATAATTTGCATATTGGTAAATGTACCTGCAGTAATTGTTGGCGTGCCACCAATTGAGCCTAGCACTGCGCCAGCATTTGGAAGACCTGCACCTTGGTTACCTGTCCAGAAAGTATTAGCCATGATTTCACGGCTTGTCATATCCTGTTTGAATTTAGAATAATACAAATCTACAGTAGTATGCGAATTGTCATTTGGTTTATATTCAAATGTGCCCATTAAGCCATCACGTACTTTGTGAGTAGATGTATCCGCACCTTCGAAACCTGAAAGTACATTTGCGCTACGAACCGCATTTGAAGCGCCAGGCAAATAATTAACAACGTCATTATTCCAATCTGGCGGTGTTGTTAAAGGATTTACCCAACCCCAACGTTTTTGGTGCTCAGTTTGGTTAGTTGTATCAAGATGCGCATAACCAAGTGCAACACCAAGTTTACCATCCATAAATTGATTTACGTACGAAGCAGAACCACGCCATCCATTTTTATTATTATCAGGATTCAATTGAGGAAGAGAGGTGGTATCCGCGCTCAAATTAACAGTAACACTTCTTCCATTTCGTGTAAGTGGGCGCAAAGAACGCAAATCAACTGTTCCAGACAAACCCATCCCAGAGATTGCAGCATCTGGTGTTTTGTACACCAAAGCACCACCCATTAATTCAGCAGGATATTGATCAACCTCAACGCCGCGTGCATCACCCAAGCTACCTTGTTGGCGACCATTAAGAGTTGTTACAGTAAAGTCTGGGGATGTACCACGAATATTGATTACTTGCACGTCACCGCCAACGCGTTGACCCATAAGACCAGGCAAGCGTGCAAGTGCTTCAGCAATACTAGGCTCTGGCAATTTACCAATATCTTCTGCCGAAATCGCTTCTACAATTGAAGTATTATTGCGCTTAGCATTGATTGATTTAGCCAAAGATCCACGAAGACCAGTTACTACAACAGTCTCTGAATTTTTAGCTTCTGGCGCATCTTGTGCCATTACTAGATTTGGCGCAGCGATGATTAGGGCGCCCAGTGATACTGCACCCCACTTCATACCGCGCGTTGCGATATTAGATTTTTTTTCCATTTGTTCCCCCTTCGTAACCGAAGCTGTGTCTACACACTAAATTTATTTTGGCTTTTGGCCTGATTGCAACCTTAAAAATAGTGATGATTCTATTTTGAAACATCAAGCCATTGATATTAAAGGCATTAAGCGATTTCCAACCTAATCTTAATGAAAAATTGGAACCGCTTCCAACAATATTCGCTTATTTTTGAAGGTTTGTCAATGCCTTTTGGTAGCGTTTCCAATCAACTTTTAGCTGACCTTTGCTGCCGATTCTCTCTCAACTATAATAAAATCAATTAGTTGGCTTTCGCATGTGTCTAATGGAACACGCTTCTCAATAATTTCAACTAATGTTTTGACCGCCGCATAGCCAAATTCTTTAAGCGGCTGATGAACAGTGGTCAAAGGTGGCCAAATAATTTCCGAAACTGGCGTGTCGTCAAAACCAACAATAGAAATATCATCAGGAACTTTTAGGCCAAGTTTATGCGCACTAAATAAAGCGCCCGCCGCCATATCGTCATTTGCGCAAATTAATGCACTTGGTCTGTCCATGCCTTCCAATACTTTTTGCGCAAGCTCGATACCAGATTTAAAAGTAAAATTGCCACGTTTTATGAATGTTTCGTTTTCTTTTAATCCCGCATCTTTTAAGGCACGTAAAAACCCAAAATATCTTTGCTCAGCGGATAAATGTTTTTCGATACCTTGAATATAGCCAAATTTATGATGCCCTTTTTTTATAAGGTTCATCGCAATTTCATAACCTGCCTGCTCCTCATCGATGCCAATATTGGGAACAAGGTTATTTTTCTTTAATCCCGCAGAAATTGAAATCGTTGGAAACTTGTTGGAAATTGACATTTTTAAAATATTATTATCGTCGCAAAATGGTGGGGTAAGAATTATTCCAGCATATGAATTATTCAATATAATATCAGAAATTAAATCAAAAACTTTCGGGCTATTTTGATTAATTGAATGTGTTTGCAACGCATATCCCAAATCCGAACACGCGCGCAATGCACCTATTTCGATACCTGCACTATAATATGAATTAGGTTCTTTATCGAAATCTGATGCGTGAATTATGCCAATTCGCTTTGTTTCGCCAAGTGCCAAAGAGCGCGCTTGTTGATTAACTTTGAAATTGAGCGCCTTCACAGCTTGCAGAACTTTTTCACGCAATTGCGGCCTAACATTCGGGCCATTATTTAATACCCGTGATACAGAAGTGCGCCCCACGCCCGCCAAAAGTGCAACATCGTCTATTGTTGGCTTTTTTTCACTTATCATTCTTTTTTCTTACTATTTCAAACAATGTTTTTAAATTAGTTTTTTTATTTAACAAGTAAAAAGGTCGGAAAATACATTTAAGCAAGAACATGCAAAAAAAATGGGCGCACAAAGCGCCCATTAAATTTCTTTATTCTAAATAATATTAGAATGTTTTCTTAAGAAGAAGGTAAGCACGGCCTTTTACATCATCATAAGTTGCAACATCAGCGCGTGAAAGATTTGTATCTGTGTACCCAACTTCAACAGCAAAGCCGTTTTCAGCAGTACCAGTTACAGCCAATTTATAGTTTGTATCGTCTTTGAAAGCACCTTGGCGAACATATTTACCAAAAGTAGCTGACCCACTCAAAGCAAATGGGCCAACTTTAGCTTTACCAAAAGGTGCAGATGCAGATGCTTCATAATAATTATAATTATCTGTATTGTAGTAATCAGTGAATGATAAAGCTACCGGACCAGCGTTACCGCTAATACCAGCTTTATATTCAACAGCATTTACACCAGCTTCACCTGGGTAATTATATGACAAAATACCCAAATCAAAAGTTACAGGGCCCAAAGTTGGTTTGAAACCTGCATAAAGGTCAACTTCTGTACCAGCAGCAAAACCAACATTAGAAACCCAAGTACCTGCATAAAGCGGGCCAGAAGAAATGTCAGCACCAGCAAAAATTTCTGGATCGCTATTTGTTTGAGATGTGCCGCGCCAAATATAGTCAGATGCAGCACCAACATTGTAAGAAACAGTTGTTTCACCTGCAAATGCAGGTGCAGCGAATGATAGAGCTGCTAATGAAGCAACGATCAATGATTTAATTTTCATTTTTTTCCCCTACTACTAATAAATCATGCAAATTAAAAAATGGGATTACCCATATTTCATGCAACCACTAAAGTATTTATTGCGGCGCAACATTGCAATGACATTTTAGTCACACTATTAATGATATAACAATTTCGTGACTAAGATTAGTATAATTTAATCGAAAATGCCTAAAATTTTTGCAAAAAACTTGTTTAATGGCGCGTTAATTGTGCAATGCAACGCTATATAATACAATGATTTGTCTAAATTCATGTGTGCAATGCAAAAATGGGCGGTCAAATTTTGTTGTAACAATTTTTGATTGATAGGAATTAGAGCTTCTAAAAATTGCCCTTCCAGCGCGCAAAAATCGCTGTCGGAAGTGCCCGCGAATATTTTTGGCTATAAAGCGCCATTTCGCCCGCCTCAACCAAGCCCTTATTCGCCATTCCATTTTCTTGCAAAGCATCTTGAAGTGTGTTTTCCAAAGCAACAAAACTTAAACGAACAGCATAGACCGTTGCCACCATGAAAAGCGCATCATCACTTAAAAGCTGAACACAGGAATTTAAAAGCTCGAATAGGCTTTCCTCAAGTTTAAAAACTTCACCATTCGGCCCGCGCCCATGTTTTGGCGGGTCAAGAATTATACCATCATATTTATTGCCACGCCTTATTTCACGTTCAACAAATTTAAGCGCATCCTCAACAATCCAACGAATTGGCGCATCATTAAGGCCGCAAAGATTTTGGTTTTCACGCGCATAGGCAATCGCTTTTTTCGATGCATCAATATGGGTAACATGCGCCCCCGCCTCTGCACAGGCAAGACTTGCAAGACCTGTATAGCCAAAAAGGTTCAAAACTTTTGGTTGGCGTTTTGATTTTTTAATTGTGTCAACGCACCATGACCAATGCACTGATTGTTCGGGGAAAAGTCCTAAATGGCGAAATGGCGTGCAGCGGGCATAGAATTTGATTTTCTTCCAATTCATTTCCCACATTTCGGGAACTTTGGACTTAAATGACCAACGCCCCATTTCATCACCATCACGACCCGCAAAAATGGCATCATATTTCCATTCATCCAATGGCTTATTTGGCTTCCAATAGGCTTGGCTATCTGGGCGCATGAATTTATAGGGGCCAAAACGTTCTAATTTATGGCCTTCACCACTATCAAGAAGTTCATAATCTTGCCAATCATCGGCAAGAAGAAGTGGGAAATTATTCTTTTTCATTATTGTCCCCCTTCAAAGCGGCGACCATTAAAATCGCGCTGGCGCCAAATTTCATACAAACAAACACCCGTTGCAATCGCAAGGTTTAAACTATCGGCGCGCCCCTTCATCGGCAGCTTGATTAAGGCATCGCATTTACCCGCCAAATCATCATCAATCCCCGATTGTTCATTCCCCATAAGCAAAATGGTTTTTTTGCCCATATCGGTTTTAGTGTGTAAATCAGAACCTTTCAAAGATGTTCCAACAAGGTGAAAACCATTTTTATTTTGCCAATTGATAAAATCATCGATTTTCGATTTAACAATTTTCACCGAAAAACTTGACCCCATACCTGCACGAATACATTCGGTTGAAAATGGGTCACATGATTCTTCGAGTAATATAATGCCCTGCCCGCCAACACTATCAAGTGTGCGAATGATTGTTCCAAGATTACCGGGGTCTTTTGGACGCTCTAATGCAACCAATAAATCTAAATCATTGAAATCATCAAGTTTGCCAAAATTTTGGTGAAAAATGCCAACAACATTTTGCGCATTATCACGATGCGTCACTGATTCTA